>JAUNAI010000427.1 GCA_030527705.1 Planctomycetia bacterium
CTGTGAAAGCGGAGAATGCTGTGAAAGCTAAAAAATCAGAAGTTTCGGCAGTGGCAGAAACCTCGATGACGGCAGAAAAACCGGAGAAAGTGGAACAGTCCATCGTGCAGAATCCGGCAGGAAAACGCACGGTGAAAGGGTCCCAGATGCCGAGAGGTTTTTATCCGGTAGAAGCTGTGATTCCGGCGGACGCGGCCTTAATTATCCGAATTGTATCGGTACGGCAGTTTAATGAGCGTCTTGAGAAAATGACGGAAACGAATTTTCTGCGCTTACTGAAAACACTTGGACAGGGTGAGTACGCGAAACAGCTTGAGCCGGATCGACCTGTCGGAATTGCGTTATTTCCGATTCAGGGGGTTTTTCAGTGGAGTGCGGCCATTCCAGTACGGAATTACCGGAAATTCGCGGAGTTATTAGGCGCTCCGGTGGAGAATCTGCCGGTAATGGTTCCGGAAGGGACGATTTCTGTGATTTCCGAGAAATTATGTATCGCCCCGAGTCGTGGTCATGCGGTTTTAGCGGCGAATCCGATGATTCTCTCACGTGTGCTTCGCGGTGAGAAATTTAACGTGGCGGGCCGATATACGCCATGCGCGGTGAAGAATCCGACGCTCAGTGTGGAAGTGACAGGCGCAATGATTAAGTTCTTAGCTCAGCGTGGCCGAATTGGGCTGGAGGAATTCGCGCCGGTGTTTTCTCCGGAAATGCTCGAAATTCAGGAAGGAAGTGAGCAGATGGCGCTCGCGCGTCAGTATTTTGACCGTGTGAATAACTCGATTACGTGGCTGGACGCGAATGTGGCGAGTGCGCGACTGGATGTTTCCATCGGGAAAGAGAGTACCGTTCTGAGCTCTTCTTATCTTCCGCATTCAGAAACACGACTGGCGGAACTGATTAAGGACCCGTACGTGCCGCAGATTGGAACGTGGCTGGATAATCGGAGTTTCTTGAAAGTTGCGCCGATGTTTCCCGCTCCGATCTGTGGTCAAGTAGACATTCCGCCGGCGACGGCTGAGAAGCTGGAAGCACCGTTTCATCGGATTCGGCACGTGGAGTACTCGCTGACCACTCCGCCCCAGAACGGACGACTTGCGGAAGCATGGTGTTTCTTCTTGGAGGTGGATAACTCACAGGCGTTCGTGCAGGAAATGCTGATTCCGCGTGCGGTGGAAGTCGGTGAGCAGTTCGGCGCGAATACGCTCGGAGAAATTGGAAGTGAAATGGCCCAGCAGGCGGCGGAAAACCGACTAAATCGGCAATTGTCCCGGAATCGAGTACCGCGTCGTTTCGCGAATCCGGAACAGGCTGCAGCTCGTGGCAGTGCGATTGGCGGCTGGCTCGGTGGCTTAATCGGAAAAAATATGGCGGTAAAAGAAGCTATGAAAGTTTATGATTTTATGGGTTATGACCTCTACATTTCCGATCTGGTTCAGTATACGCAGATGAAGAAGCGGATTCGGGAACAGCAGCAGGGAACCGCTCCGTCGGCGCGTGCGATGGTCGGGGACGTGACTCCGTCGCAGATGATTGGTGCGCTCGTACAGGGAGTTGTGACAGGGGAAGCCAACGTTCAGATGGGTGACATGCTCGGTGGAAATCTGATGGCGGACATGAAACAGGAGAATCCGCAGGACCCACCGTTGGCGGCAACTCGGAATTTTATTCTGATTCTCGATGCGCATCATGTCCTGATTGTGCCGGGTAATGACGTGGTTCTTTATGAGGCTGTCCAGCAGTGGCAGAAGGTACGTGATATGTACTTAACGCCAGAAAAGCTGAAAACGCCGGAAGAAATCGCATGGCGTCAGCAGCAGATTCCGCAGTATATGCCGACTTATGAAACGTACCCAGAACAGGCGGTCGCGGAAGAGAATGCGTCGTGGTATGCAAGTTGGAATGATATTTGCGGCGCAATTGCGACACCGGACACACACCAGCTCCGTTTCGCTACTATTTTTTCACCGAAAGAGACGATGAAAACGTTAGAATTCGCGAGCGCGATGTATCAGTTCCCGATTCCGGAGAAGGTTCAGACTGATTTTCCGCGGGAAATGCCACCTTTCCTGAGCGTGTATACCACGGCAGGAGCAACTGGGAATGTTTTCACGACGATTCCACATGATATGAGTCGTGTTCAGTTCCAGAAGCTGATGACGAGTTTACCGTTACTGCTGGCGAAATAAGAGCGTCCATGAAGTAACGCGGATGCCGATGGTTTTTCATAACCCTTATAGTGAGGAGTATAAATGGCAATTTTGGTGCTCGGTGCGACGTCAGAAATCGCGCGGGAGAATGTGGAAATTTTCGCAGCACATGGAGAACGCATGATTCTCGCGGCTCGGAATGTCTCGGCATTACAGGTTCCTGTCGGAGCGTCGGTGCAGTGTGTGTATTATAACGCGGAAGAAACGTTCCAGACGGCGTTAAATGCTGAGATGTTCTGGCGTCAGTGCGTCGAAATTGCTCGTGTGAACTGGAAAGAGGAGATCCATGGCGTGTACATCGCGCAGGGATTTCTTCCTTCTGGGGACTCCGACCGTTGGGGTGAGGAAATCGGACGGACGATTTTTCTGAATTTTACCTCCATAACGTTTTTTCTCGAAGCAGTCGCGCGGTGGTATGAAGCGCATGCGGAGAGGTTCTCGCAGGTAAAATCAGGGAGTGGTTCTGAGTGTGATTCGGAACGTAGTACAGAACACAATTTAGAATATAATTTAGA
>JAUNAI010000428.1 GCA_030527705.1 Planctomycetia bacterium
TACATTTTCAGCCGGTGGAGTGGCCGGGGTTTCCGCCACCGTTTCTGTCGCAGTTTCCACAGTGACAGCTTCCGGTGCGCCTTTCAGTTCAGCTGCCGGGGTGTTCTGAAGCGCGGAGAGGAGTTTCGCGGATTTATATTCACCGAGATTCTGGAAAACGAGACCCAACACGACCAGCATTGCAACGAAACAGCCCAGTGCATTCACGGCCGCCTGACAGCTCCACCAGCGTGCAATTCCCGTGGAACGGCAACCACCGCAACAACCGGGTTTCTGTTCCGGGACGACCACTTCACCACTTGCCAACTGTGCGTCGAGAATCTTCTTTTCCACTCGAGCGTCGCAGATAGCGTGAAGAACCAGAAGCACAATCGTTCCTGCTGCGAAAACTCCGACATGAAGCGCGAAGAAGTGCGTCAGCGTCAGGTTATTGATCGTTGTTCCGCCACAAGCCAATTCGTATAACATCTGTCCCACGAATGGAATCTGCGTGAGGTACTTCACACGGACCATCGTCGCGCCGTAAGCGTTCTGCGTCCACGGAAGAAGGTCACCGGTCAGACACGCGCCAAGACCGAAGAAGAACAGGAACATCGCGAGCCAGAACGTCACTTCACGAGGCTGACGGTACATTCCGAAAAGGATAATACGGACGACATACAGAATCGCGACCGCCACGAAAACCTGAGCGGAAAAATGATGGATACCCCGCAGGAGCCAGCCGCCCCAGAGGTTATACTGAATGTGAAAAACGCTTTCATACGCTGTCTGCGAGCTGGGGCTATAATGCATCCAGAGGATGAAACCCGTTATGCACTGCACGACGCAGAGGAAAAAGAGAATGGCCGGCCACATCTTCATATCCATGAGCGACTTGACCCAACGGCGATTCCCAATCACTTTCACGAGGCTCACCACCCCGGTTCGGCATTCCAGCCAGTCGAAAAATTTCGTAATCATAATATTATAATGTCTCTTTTAAGGTTAATGAACATTCTTTAAAGCCTCCCCTTTTAGAGGAGGTGAGACCCTATCACGCTGGGATTTTCTCCGCGCTGTCGCTCTTGAAGCAGAGGAACTCGACGAGAATCATTCCGTCGTCCGCGATTCGAGCGTTTAACTCATCCATGTCACGTTTACACGGGTTTTTCTGTCCGTTATTGTCCAGACGTTTTCCGTCCAAGTCGAAATAAGCCGAGTGACTGGGGCAGAAGAACCGTTTTTCGTCCTTTTTCAGTCCCACCGTGCTCCCCATGTGCGGGCACATCGTGTGCAGGACGAGCATCTTATTTTCACCCGTCCGACGTGCGAAAATCGCGCCGATGACGTTCACTTCTTTCGACCAACCGTCGACCAACTCGTCGCGAATCGACACCAGAACCGGCGTTCCATCTTCCGGCAACTCCGCGAATGTTCCGACTGGGTATTCCTTCACCGTTCCGCCTGCCTGTTTCTGTGCGTCGGAAAAATGTTTCTTTACCGGAGTGAGAACCGTCGCCGCTGCGGAGATGACAGCCGGAGTAATCGCCGTCGCCGCCAGTACCGCCGCACCCGCCTGCGCGATGAAACACCGACGCCCTGTCGGCAAGTCCGCCACGCTATGAACCTTCCCGCAACCACACGTTTCTGACGCGGTTTCCTGCGGAACATTCTGCTTATCTTCTGCTTTCGCGTTTTGTTTATTCGACATAAGTGAAATTCCTAAAGGATTAAATGAAAAAAACGAAATAACCTTTCCTATTTCAGCCTAAATATCCGATTTCTGAAAAAGTTAAGGCGTTAATATGTTCTTACTATATATTTAAAACTGGAAACAAAAATCATTAAAATTCCCAGTGATTGTGAGTTCTGTGGGAGATTTAAAACCACTTAAAACCACTAAAAACCTGGCTTTTACTCTCCTTCTGTGGTGTCCGTGGGAGGTTATAGGATAGGGGAGGCTGATTCGATTACCTGTCTCATCACTTCTTCCAGCGTTGCCGAGCCGAAAAACGTCGCGCCGGAAGCATTTTTGTGACCGCCACCACCGAAATGTTGCGCAAGCTCCGCCACGTCGTAATCTCCCCGACTACGGAAATTTATCCGAATACTGCCGTCCGTCTCGGTAAAGAGAATGGCAACTTCCACGCTCCCGGTCATCATCAGTGCGTTGACGAGATTCGTCGATTCATTCTGCGTCGCGCCGAATCGGGCGAAATCTGCCTGACTTAACCATGAGTACGCTAACCGGCCGTCACATTCCAAGATGGAATTCTGTGCTAAAATGCCGAGGAGTTTCAGTCGTGCTGGGGAATTGTTCTCATACGCCGACTGGTAAAAGCGCGCGGAAGACGCTCCTGCCGCCACAAGCCGTGAGGCCTGCTGAAAGGTTTCCGGAAGGACTGAGGGAAAGCGGAACCAACCTGTATCCGTCGCAATCGCGAAAAACAGAAAGTCCGCGATGGAGCACGTCGACCCTTCCTCCCGCGTCTGTAACGGGATGCCGAGTGACTCGATAAGCTCCATAACCAAGCATCCTGCGGCAGGCTGATTGGAGTCCGAAAAATCGTTGGGCGTGAGCTTATCTGCTACGGAATGATGGTCGATGACGAGTGTTTTAATGCCCGTGTCTATTAGGTCCGCGACTTTCCGCAATTGAACTCGAGCCGAGGTATCCACGATGATGAGCGTATCATATTCCGCCAGCTCTGGAAGGGTAAAACGTCGGGGATTCTTTCT
>JAUNAI010000429.1 GCA_030527705.1 Planctomycetia bacterium
ATTTCATATTGTTTTTTAGTAAGTTTCATACAACTTTTATCAGCAATTTTAGCATGAAACTTGTGTTGTGTGAACAGTTCCTAATTAAGACGCAATCTAGTTTTATGACGTATTATAATACATCTTATAATACATCATAAATTTATAATATTTTCCGTAATACGTGTATCAGAGCACAAAAAAAGTCCGGCGACAAAAGTCTGACCGGACATAAGCCCCCCCTGGGGTTTCATCGATTGAAATTGAAGGCATTGGAATCAACACCGACATTCCCTCAACTTTAACATTGAATTTATCGGTTGCTGGCTGTGCATTCTTTAGTGAAAATAAAAATATTCTTAAAATTTCTACATTTTTTTATAAAATTGAAATTTTCTTATTTTTACTCTCAGCGGCGTAGTTTTTCTGGTTTCTCTATTTTAACAGCCGTTTCTGAAAAAAATACCTCGTGATAAAAGCGAGGTATTTTGAACCACCCAACAAGGATCGTTTTTATTTACCATAAATGATAAACAAGTTTTTCAATTCTATGTCTGTATTATAAATCAAAAATCGAATTTCGTCAAGGGGGAGACACAGGAAATTTAAGAAAAATCAAAAATATTTCAAAATTCTCAAAATTTCCACTGTTTTTCGGAATTGCTCTTGACGTGAAGTAGGAAATGTGCTAAAAATGAGACCGTTCCAATTTGATTTTTCGGACATGATACACTAGGAGCAGAAATTATGGACTCACCGAATCCCGTAAAAATGGTTCAGCGCGTCGTTTACTCACCGATTTTGTGGGGTATTGCGGTCACGGGGGTGTTCTATGCGCTGATTATGTCGAAACTCCTTCCAATTGCGAGTTTTCTGCATTATTTCTGCACAGCGGATGGCGAGATTTTAGGGATTCCTTTCGTGGAAGTCCTCATGTTTTTCATTGGTTTTTCCGCGTTGGGATTTAAATGTGCTGACATTTTATTCCAGTCATCGTGGGTAGCGAAACAGGAACGTGCGGAAGAGACGTTTTTCCCGAAACCGACCGGTGGGGGAGCGTTTACTCCGAGTGATGCGGTAAAAATGGTGCGTCGATTGGAAGAAATTCCCGAAAAAATTCGTCGCGGATACTTTATCCAGCGTCTGAAATCGTCGCTGGATTATATCGTGAGAAATCAGTCGGCTAAAGGTTTTACGGACGAAATGAAATACCTTGCTGACTTGGACGTCGCACGGATGGGACAGAGTTACTCCTTTATCCGCGTCGTTATTTGGGCGATTCCGATTCTCGGCTTCCTCGGAACGGTTATGGGTATCACTCTCGCGATCGGTGGCTTGGGCGGAAACCTCTCCGACACGGAAAGTACGTTGCCTAAAATGATAGCGGACCTGAGTTTCGCGTTCGATACGACGGCATTGGCGTTGAGTTTTTCAATTGTGTTGATGTTCTTTCAGTTTTATGTCGAGAAGATGGAAAATCGGCTTCTTGACCGTGTCGATGAACAGACGAATCGCGAGTTAGCCGGACGTTTTGAGGAATATTCTGACTCTCTGGAAGGTGTCGTTCAGGCGATGCGCACGCAAGGTGACGCAATTAGTAAACTGATGGAAAATCAGGCACGACGGCAGGCGGCGATCTGGGAAGAAGCGTTCAGAAATGTTGAAATGGAGTGGACGCGGCGACTGGATACTGTGGCGGTCACGATGACGGATTCTCTTCAGAAAGCGTATGAAAACGCGTCAGCGCGACTCGCGCTCGAGACAGCTTCCGCTCTCGGAACTCAGTTGGGGACGGAGCTGGAAAAGACCCTTCAGAATACCGTTTCCCAGCAGTGGATGAATCATGTTTCCGAACTGAAGGAAATTCAGCGTGCACTGGACTCGCAATGCGGGATTTTACGGGATGCGATGGCGAAAAACGTCGAATTCTTCGAGGCGAATAATACCGTTTTAACACAGAATAGCCAGAAAATCACCGACTTGGGTCTTGCTGTCAGTGTGGCGGTTAAGCAACTGTCGAACATGACAGAGGTAACGGAAAATATGGCACAATCCGCAACGAAAATCGCGGACGGTGGAGAAAGAATCGCGAAGATGGAAAATGTTCTCGCACAGAATCTTTCTACACTTCAGGGTGCCCGCGATTTCGAGCAGACCGTCGCACAACTCGCTGTCGTGGTGAACGGGCTGACGCAGTGGCTGAATGAAGTGAAAGCGGCGAGACGATAAAGAAAAAATATAAATCTGCGAGAGAAAAAAGAAAATCATAAAGTCTCCCGCAGATTTCACAGATTTACACAGAAAGTGCAGTTTATGGAGAAATGAAATCGAATCAGGTCACCATGTTTCCTGCTTCTTTATCCTCCATATTTTTCGGTCTTTTCACAGAAGAAACGGATTTTATATGATTATTGATATTAAAAATCTGTGAGTTCTGTGAGAGGTTTAAAATCATTGGTTTTTCGTAAAATCCGTGGGATATAAATAATCAAGTTAAACGATACTATTTTGTTTTTTATTTTATCATTTTAAGAAGTAAATAGATGAGTTATTCCCAGAATTCAGGTCGACGCGCAGAGAAAAACGGAAATCCGGTATCCCTGTTTCCGTTTTTAGCAGTGTTACTGTGTACGATGGGGGCACTCATCGCGGTTCTTCTAATTATCGCACGACAGGCGCAGATCAGTACTGACGAAATGGTCGAGGAAATGTTGGCCGAGACGAAGACAGAAATTC
>JAUNAI010000430.1 GCA_030527705.1 Planctomycetia bacterium
AATAATAATAAACCACTACGACTTTTTTTTAAAAAAACGTAATGGTTACAGAAGAATACTTGACAAAAAAGCCGATTATATTACAATATGTATAATTGGTTAAATAGTTCAACTGTAAATTATTATTCAAAAGTTAAAAATACTGAGATTTATTCCTATTTTATAATTATTTATCGACTTTAATTTCACCTTTATGTTACTTGAAAGTGCATTAATGAAAACCGACAACTATTCTAATTGGACTGTAAAGGATTTTGTGGAGGCAATTCGCCAAAATAACGACTTCGACGCATTCAATGCGGTCTTTTCTTATGCTAAAAGCGCGATGGGATATAATGCTGAAAAAGTTCGACGTTATTCCATCATGCAGGAAGATATTTATAATCGATTATGGGAAAAAATTAAAGAAATCTCGAATGAAGATGTTCTAAAAATCGAAGATTTCGCCAAATGGATTTTCTGTAAGTCCTGCGACATTATTCGTGAAATAGCCGCAAAGGAAGGAAAACATCAACATTTTTTTAATCAGGAATTAGATGTTTTTTTCAATGACGAAAAATATCCGGAAATCCTAGTTTATGAAGATGAAGAGTATGTTCAAAATCTCTTCGAGCAATTATGGCAAACCAATCCTCGGGGAGCCTATATCCTCCTTTTTCACCGCCAAAACGAATTAAAACACGAAAAAATCGCCGAAATTCTCGGCCTAAGTAGTGTAAACGTTCGACAGATTTACAGCAGAACGAAAACTCAACTTACTTCACTGGCTCGAAAAACTCAATTTCTCGACTGAAGAGAATCGACATCAACAGCAAAATATACTAATTCCACTTGAAATTCAGGAAAGGGCGGTTCTTTCGGTAGTCATTTCTGCAACGCGAAATGACGGTAAAGTGAAATTTTATAGTGCGTCGGGTATAAAATCCTTCACTAAGAAAGAAATTTCGAGTAAATAAACATTATACAATGTTCTGCATTTCTCTTTTCGACGAATAAACAAGGTCAAATTTCTAAAAAACACAGACAGAAATCGATAACAATATATCAATTTTATTTTTCTTATACCCCAAAAGATTCAACAATTATAACACTCTAATGGATTACAGAAGTCAGAAAAAAGAAGGAGAATACACGTTTTAGACAACTTATTTCAGCTCCTCTAACAAGCAAGGAATACAAAATCGCATAAATTTTCAATCTTTTTTAAATTCTATGTCACATTTAGCCCTTCTCTCCCCATGTATATATATAACGGTTTCATTTTAGAAGTAATACTCGTTTCCCAAAAACAAACCGCAACATTTACAATCGTTTCAATTTTAATCCTATACTGAGCGATCCTGTCACGAGTCGCTACTTAACCCGTAACGACAGCAAGGCAGAATTTTAGGACGTGTCGATTTTAGATACCATGATTTAACAATTACAGGAGACACCAAAAATGCCCAAAGATGAATCACAGTGGCTGAAACTGTCAGAAAAAATTGAAAGAATTTATTGGGAATTTCGCCATCAATCAGAAAGAGAAAATTTAGAACAGTTCGCTTTTCAGGATCTCCAATGTTACATGAAATTTCACGAATCTGCTCAAAAAGCATGTAAGGGAGAAAGTATCGTTTTCTCCTCAGTATGCTCACAAAATAGCCCTTACTACTGGCAGACAGAACTATGGCTCGTCACCAATCCGTCCATTTCCGGTAGCATTGAATTAAACGTAAAAAATAATACAGGAGATTTCATTTCTGATGGTATCTTCGCTTTTGGAGACCATGAATGTAAGATTCTGAACGGCCAAGGAACCATGTCTCTAAATGATTTTAGAAAAAATATCGAAAGCACCGTCGTCCGATTCATTTTTCCCGATGGTAACGAGTCTAAAGGAAAATTACTCTTCTATCGTGAAAAAAGCATGTTTAATACCAACTTGGAAAAACTACTTGATGAATTAAAAAAATTAAGAGACGAAACTCGTGAATAAAACAACCAGAAGAGGGCTTATATCCCCTCAAAACTACCGCAAAATGAAAATAAAATGTTCATCATTCACGAATAGTTAAATTATACTACTAAAAGATACCTTCAAAAATCCGACCTACAGAAATAACAAGAGGAGAGAACCATCATTCTCCCCTCTTTTTATTGCTCTAAAAAAGATTTTCGTCAAAAAATCAATTATTTAGCAATTCCATCCGTACCTTCACTAATCGCTTCCGGATTCTTTCCGAACAGCAGAAGAATCACGAACGCCGCACCCATCATAATCATCGGAATCTGGTAGATTTTCGCCCAATCGTTGCACTGCAATTTCTGGTAATCTTTCAGAGTAACCGCGACATCTGCATCCGCGACTTCTTCGCCCTTCACTTTCGTGGCAACCTGCTTCAACATGCTCTTCAGCATATCCGCAGTGTAGACCGTACCGCCAAAATTCAGACCTTCCGCCGGAACCGCGTCCAGTTCCGCCAGTGTCAGAACATTATCTTCGCCCGCGTACTGATTCAAGTCCGCCGCCACCGGAGCATTCGGGTCCGGTTTCGTCACGTAACGAGACAAATCAAGGCACAGCCACGCCGATTTTGCCAACGCGGGATCACTCCACGCCGGGAGAGCGAATTCCGTCGCAGCCGGAGCCGCTTCCACAACTTCCGCAGTTTCCGCAACCGCTTCAGCCGGAGCTTCTTCCGTCGTCGCCGTGCTTTCCGACGCGACC
>JAUNAI010000077.1:0-795 GCA_030527705.1 Planctomycetia bacterium
CTGAAATGATTCAGAACGTAATTTTCCTGAAATAATTTAGAACGGGACAAGAATGTCCCGTCCCCTGAAGAGATTCTCAGTCGAGAACGTTTTTTTTATTTATTTTCGACGTACTTTTTCACGAACGGGTCAATCGCTTCCGCCCAGATTTCATATCCTTTCGGACCCGGATGGAGCAGGTCGGGCATCATCTCGCGCGTCAGCGTTTCACCATCTTCCGCGAGAAGTTTATCATTAATACTTACGTAAAAAATGTTCTTTCCGTCCGCTAGTGCAGGAATCCCTTCATTAATTTCATTTACGAGTTTCCGCAGCCCGTCCTGATTATTCGCGCCACGGGGAAAGACTGCGAAGAGCACGATTTTCGCATTCGGTTTCTTCTCACGGACAATTTTCAGAATTTCCGCAATTCCTTCCAGTGTCTGTGCCGGATTCGTTTCGTTCCAGCCGACGTTATTCGTGCCAATCATGAGCACAAAAAGTTTCGGGTCGATTTTTTCCAACACATTTCCGTCCTTCACCACCCAAATTGTTTGTTGCGTACGGTCACCGCTGAAACCGAGATTCAGGACTTTCCGGTTTCCGAACCATTTCGCGTAGACGTCTTTTCCCTGATTTTCCCAGAAATTCGTGATAGAATCGCCGAGGAAAACGATGTCGATGTCTTCATTTTCTGCCTGTTTTAGTTTCTGCTCGAAACGTGGTTTCCAGAAGGAACGCCAGCCCGTTTCATCCAGCCCGGAAATGGACTGGACGGCAAGATGTGAGCTTTCCTGTGCTGTGACTTGTGCTGTG
>JAUNAI010000077.1:816-14617 GCA_030527705.1 Planctomycetia bacterium
AAAATTGCCGAGGCGAAAAAGGCGGTCGACAGCCCAAGAAGTGCGATACATAGAGTACGTGTGAAAGTCCGTTTCATAAATTTTCTCCTTTTATTTTAGGTGTATGAGGTGGGTTATACGATTACGCGGTTACGCAATTACACGAGTTACGGAAATAAATCGATATAAAATTGACATAAAACCGGTGTAAAACAGTCTACCATAAGTTCTTATTTTCCACAAGGGGGAGGTAAAGAAAGTGGAATAGATCCTATTTATAATACATGTTTACAGAAAAAATGTCGGGGACCTCTTGAAATAAAAGTTAATATATGTTAAAATGTGTAGAAAATAATTTTATACCCAACTTACTATAAAATTTCGCTTTACGGTCATTTTGCGTAGAAGAAATGTCTGCTGGAAGGACCGCCTTTCCCTAGTTTTCAAGTGAAATCAGTATAGACGTGGTAAAATTCATAAAAGTTGTAAAACCCATAAAATCGGTAGTACGGAAGAAAGAAAAAACTGTCATGAAATCTAATTTCGAGTTTCTGAAAAAATACTGGCCGGAACTGGCGGAAATTGGTGCGGAAGCAGAAATGCACCTGCACACGGACGCGAATGCGTGTATTTTTAAGGCGGGTTATCTTGCAGAACGAATGGTCGAGCTGATTATGGAGCGTGAAAATCTTCATTATGACGACGACATGACGCATGCGGAACGGATTCGAGTTCTAAAACGTCATGGAGTAATCCCAAGTAATATCGATAACATTCTTTTTGCGCTCCGTAGAGCCAGAAACGAGGCTGTCCATAACGGTTTCGATTCGGAAAAGAACGCAAAAACGCTCTTGCAGGTTGCCTTTCACCTCTGTGTCTGGTTCATGAAGGTGTATGGAGATTCAACTTTCCGGCAGAAAGCGTATCAGGAACCGGAAGAGGTAAATATCGCGGATTATGAGAAGATTATTGCGGAACAGGAAGCGCGAATTCGAGAGCTAAAAGAACAGATTCAGGATTTCGAGACTGCTACATCACAACTTTCTCAGGAAGATCGGATTCAGAATGCGCAGAATATGTCTGAAGAACAGGAAATGGATCTCTCTGACGCGGAAAAAACGTATCTGAAACAGGAAGAAATCCGTTTCGAGGTGGATTTAATTCCGACGATTAATTATGCGTTACGTCAGAACGGAATTCCGATGATTCGTGCACTGACTGTCATCAATAATTCTGAAAATACACTGGAAAACGTAGATCTTCGTGCGTCAGCAGGAGAAATCTGTCCAGAAGTATCTCGCCATATAGACCTGATTCCGGCGCATTCCACGCTGGAGATTAAGGCTTTCGACGTGGTTCTGGATATGGAATTTCTCATTTCTCTGACCGAGAAAATATCCGGAACGCTTACGCTCGCGCTCTTTTCGGGCGAAAATCAGATTTATTCCGAAAAACATGAGATTGAGATTCTTGCGTACGATGAGTGGCACGGAGCAGGGCATTCCCCGGAACTTTTGGCAGCTTTCGTCACGCCGAATCACCCGGAAGTGACGAAAATCATTACGGAAGCGACGCCATTCCTCGAAAAATGGACAGGTGATCCGTCATGGGACGCGTATCAGAGTCGCGACGCGAATCGTGTTCAGATGCAGGCAGCGGCAATTTATGCGGCAATTCATGAAAAAAATATCGTGTATTCCGTTCCACCTGCGAGTTTCGAGAAAACAGGACAGCGTGTTCGGTTGGTAGATACGATCATGCACGATAAATTCGCGACGTGTCTGGATTTTACGCTCCTTTATGCGGCTTGTCTGGAGGCGGTCGGACTGAATCCGATTATGGTCTTACAGCAGGGACACATTTTTGCTGGTTTCTGGTATGAGGACCTTTCTTTTCCGGAATCGGTTCACGATGATCCTTCTTTCGTGACGAAACGACTGGCCGATGGAGTGCGTGAAATTGAAATTCTGGAAACGACGGCGCTTGCGGCGGGAAAAGACCTCACGTATGAACAGGCGTGTGCGACAGCACGGAAAGAGATCTTGGAACCGAGATTCGTAGCGGTAATCGACGTGCACCGTGCGCGTCTGAGTGGAACAGCCTCCCTGCCGATTCGGATTACGGATGAAAATGGAGTGAAAACCATCGCGCGTCCGGAAAAAAAGTACGTCGCGGATGCTCCGACTGCGATTGCGCCAAAATTGAAAACGGACGGCATCGGCACGCAAAAAACAACGGTCGTGGAGGAAATCTCGAAAAAAACACTCTGGGAACGCCGACTTCTGGATCTTGGACTGCGGAACTCGCTGATTAATATGCGTCTGAAACGGAATGTGATTCCGATTCTTGCCGAGTCACTTGACCAACTGGAAGATGCGCTGGCAGACGGAAGTGATTTTGCGATTCACTGTAAACCTGCGGAGTGGCCGACACCCAGTGATGAAACGAATCTCGGAACGCTTCATGATTTAGGAAGTTTCAAGGAACTGATTAGGACGGAATTTCAGAATAAACGTCTCCGCACGACACTTACAGAGCAGGAACTCGCTACCGCACTGAAAGAAATGTACCGGAGCGCGAAAGTGGCACTGGAGGAAAATGGCGCGAATGCGTTATACCTTTCGCTCGGACTTCTCCGCTGGTACGAAACGGAACGGAGTTCGAAAGAACGTTATGCTCCGTTGGTTATGATTCCGGTCGAAATTATCCGAAAGTCCGCGAATCAGGGTTATGTCATCCGTCTGCGTGAAGATGAACCACAGATGAATATTACGTTACTGGAGAAGTTGACGCAGGACTTTAAGATTACCGTGCCGGGTCTCGATCCGCTTCCACGTGATGAACATGGAATCGCTACGCGTCATATTTTTACGACGCTCCGTGAGGCGATTATGGGGCAGAAACGCTGGGAAGTTCTTGAGTCGGCTTATCTCGGAATTTTCTCTTTCTCGCAATTCGTTATGTGGAATGACCTGCGGAATCGGTCGGAGGAACTCGCGCAGAATAAAATCGTGCGGAGTCTGATGGATGGAAAACTCTCCTGGGACGCGAAAGAAATGTCGTTGGAGCGGACAGGGCTTAAGAATAACACGCTTCTGCCACTTCCGACGGATGCATCTCAGCAATTTGCCGTCGAATCTGCCGCGAATGGTGAGAGTTTCGTCCTTCACGGTCCTCCGGGAACGGGGAAATCGCAGACGATTACCACGATGATTGCCAACTCGCTTGCACAGGGAAAAACGGTTCTCTTTGTCGCGGAAAAAATGGCAGCACTCCAGGTTGTCGAAAAACGGCTGGATAAACTCGGTATTGGTTCGTTCTGTTTAGAATTACACTCAAATAAATCGACGAAACGTGGCGTTCTTGAGCAACTTCAGAAGGCAATGGAAGTAACGAAAACGCGGTCACCGGAGGAATTCGCGCTGAAATCACAGGAAATCACGCAACTCCGTGCGGAACTGGACGGATATGCCGAGGCGCTTCATCGAACGCAAAAATGTGGGCTGACGCTCTTCCAGCTTGTGAACGTTTATGAAGAAAACTCCAACGCGCTGGAGCATGCATCCGTAACGTTACCCTTATCCTTCCGTTTTTCGTCTGATTATGTGAATGCTCTGACGCCTGAGATGCTCCGTGTGGAAATTCAGCAGGTAACGCAACTGATTTCGGCAGCGAAAGCGGTCGGACATCCTGCGAATCACCCGCTTAAGGAGGTCGGTAGCACGGTTTATTCCCAGAAATTCAAGTTCGATCTACTTCCGATTCTCGACGAGTATGAGGTGGAATTGGCGCGGTTTTCGAAAATTGCCACGCAGTTCGCAACGGAAACAGGGCTAAAAATACCGACGACGGAAAAGGATTTTCGGAATCTCGTTGCCGTGGCGCAGGAGATACTCGTATGGGCTGACTTACCGAAAGTCTGGGCGACACGTGATGATCTGGCACAGTATTCTGTGTTATTAAAAAGTGGTGTGGTGCAATTCATTCAGAACCGGAAAAAGGCGGAGGAACTTCGTGTAAAACTGTCTGAATTCTGGCAGGATTCCTTTTTTGAGCTGGACGGCACGACGTTGGCGACGGAGTATAAAATCGCGAGTGCGAAGTGGTTTATTTTCCGTATGATGCACCTGCGGAACCTTACGAAACAGCTTCAGTCACACATGAAGACGCCGGTGAACAGCACGTTGATGGGAACACATCTGATTTATCTCCGTGATTATCAGAAACGTATGTCTGCGAGTGCTGATTTCTTAAAAAAGATGGAAAATGGTCACGGAAGCATGAATTATAGTACGGCGGCGGATGTGGATCGGCTTCTGAATCAGTGTATTTTAGCGTCTGAGAGCGTCGCGCGCCTGCAACGGTTACCGAATAGCGAGTATATCCGAAAAACGCTGTGTGGTGAGACGAAATTTCAGGCTTCTGTTCAGAAACTTCTGGAAGCGTGGGAGAAATTCGTTGAAAAAGAGAAACCGATTACGGAACTTCTGAAACCGAAAATGGACGCAGAAAAGCCGTGGGTGGAGAATTGCACTTCATTTTGTGGTTCAGTGCGCGAAAATCGCCACATGTTGCGTGAATGGACGGTGTGGAATGAAGTGGCTGAAACCGTGCAGAAAACAGAACTGGCGCAGATCGTGTCGCTGTATGAATCCGAAATTGAACATGATCAGATTCTCCCCGCGTATCGGAAGGCAGTTTCTCAGGTTTTAATTATAAATCTCGTCGATTCGGAATCTGTGCTCGCACGGTTTTCTGGAATGCAGTTTAATGATAAAATTGCGCAATTTAAGCGACTTGACGCGGAATTTATGGAACTCACGCAGGAAGAGATTTACTACACGCTTGCGGCGAAAATTCCCAATTTTACCGTTGAGGCGGCGAAAAGTTCGGAACTTGGAATCCTCCAGCGTGCCATTCATAGCGGTGGTCGCGGTGTAAGTATTCGGCGCCTTTTTGAACAGATTCCCAATCTCCTTCCACGTCTGTGTCCCTGTATGTTGATGAGTCCAATTTCGGCAGCACAGTATCTTGACCCAAAACGGGCGCCGTTCGACGTCGTGATTTTCGACGAGGCTTCCCAGCTTCCTACAAGTAAAGCAGTTGGTGCACTGGCACGCGGGCGCGACGCGGTTATCGTGGGTGACCCGAAACAGATGCCGCCGACCTCCTTCTTCTCAGCGAGTAGTATGGATGAGGATAACTATGAAATCGAGGATTTAGAGAGTATTCTCGACGACTGTCTTGCGCTGAACCTGCCGGAAACGCACCTTCTGTGGCATTATCGGAGCCGACATGAGAGCCTGATTGCGTTCTCGAATCACAAGTTTTATGAAAATCGTCTCTTGACGTTTCCGTCGGTGAATGACCGTGAGTCGAAAGTCACGTTCGTGCCGGTGAAAGGGACGTTCGATCGTGGGAAAACGCGTCAGAATCGGGCGGAAGCGGAAGCGATTGTCGCGGAATTAAAGCGTCGGTGCCATGACCCGAAACTCGCAGAAAAAAGTGTCGGTGTGGTGACATTTAACATAAACCAGCAAGGACTGATTGACGACCTACTTCTGGAAGCGTGTAAAACGGATTCGGAACTGGAAAATTGGGTCCGAAATGCGGAAGAACCGCTCTTTATCAAGAATCTGGAAAATGTTCAGGGGGACGAGCGTGACGTGATTCTCTTTTCGATTGGGTATGGTCCCGACGCAGAAGGGAAAGTGTTCATGAATTTCGGTCCGCTGAATCGAGATGGTGGATGGAGACGTCTGAACGTCGCCATTTCCCGGTCACGGCATGAGATGATGGTTTTCTCGACGCTCCAACCGGAACAGATAAATTTATCGCGGACGAGTTCGGAAGGTGTCACCGCGCTGAAAGCGTTCTTGGAATATGCGTCTGGGATGCCGTTAGCGATGAGTGAAAGTGACACGCAGTTACGGCTAAAATGGTGTAATGGAATCATTACGGAAATCTGTGAACGACTTCACGCGGCAGGATACCAGACGGCGCAACGTGTCGGACATTCTGCGTATCGGCTCGACATCGGTGTCGTGGACCCGGCGGATAAGAATCGGTATCTCCTCGGAATCCTTCTCGACGGCCCGTGTTACGGTGAGACGAAAAACACGCGCGACCGCGAATTGGCGCAAATTCAGGTTCTGGAAGGTCTCGGCTGGGCGATTCACCGTGTCTGGACGCTTGACTGGCTGGAAAAGTCGGAAACGGAAATAGAACGGATTCTGGCGAAACTTGAGGAGCTGAAAAACAGTCCGAGAACGGATGTTTCTGAAAATTCGGGAAGTGGCGCTACGAGAAAACCTGCGGATATTCATGCGGACGTGTCGCTGGATAACGTAAAGGAAAATGTAGTGGAAAACGAAATTTCTTCCGAAAAACTTACGAACATTTCGGAAGTAGGACAGAGTGAAACTGAAAATAAAACGTTGGAAAACACGTTTCCAGTTTATAAACCGACTAATTTGACGGTGAAAACGCTTTCTGCTGATGAATTGACTGCGTCGCAGAATATACGTGAAATTCAGAGTCGAATTCTTCAGATTCTGAAAGCGGAAGCACCGATTCTCGAAGGAATGCTGACATGGCGTGTCGTGACGAGTTTCGGAATTACACGGCGAGGTGCCAGAATTCAGAGCCATCTGGAGCAGATTTACTCCGCGATGGGACTGACATTCACGACGCAGGATAACGAAAAAGTTTTCTGGGGTGAGCTGAATCCGACGCAATATACCGGGATTCGGGTAACAGATGCGGATGTATATCGACGCGATGTGAAAGAAATTCCGGTTAAAGAGGTGGCGAACGCGGTTTGTTATGCACTTGCGCAGCAAATAGCACTCAACGACGACGACCTCATCCGCGAGTCGGCAAAAATTATGGGCTACACACGTGTGACGGTTAATGTGACGCAACTTTTCCAACTTGCCACACAGCATGCGGAAAAAATCGGCAGAATTACGCGCACAGGAAATGGTACGTGGGTTTTAACCGAGGCGGGTGAAGAACACGCTGAAAAGATTATTCCTCGTTAAAGATAGAGGAAACTAACGCTTTACGTTAAAACATAAACGCCGAATTTCATTCTTTTAGAAGAAATTCGGCGTTGGCGTTTAGAGATTATTAGAATTTCTAAAACAGTTTCATCTCCTACGGTTCAGAAACGGGACAAGAATGTTCGTCTCCTATTAACGTTTATTAGGGCTTATCAACCAAAAAGACCACCCTGGGTGTCAGTGTCACGACCGCCACGGAGTTCCTTGAAATTCGCCTTCGGACGCTTGCCCGTCGGTTTAATTTCACGGTCGACCTGAGCCGGCTTCTCTTTTTCGTCCTTCTCTTTCGTCTCTTTCTTTTCACGGACCGGCGCTTCCGTCAGAGCTTTAATCGAAAGACTAATCTTGCGTTTTTTGCCGTCAACGTCCAAGACTTTCGCAGTCACTTCGTCGCCAACTTTCACCACATCGGAGACTTTTTCGACACGGCTGTAAGACAGTGCGGAAATGTGAACGAGACCTTCCACCGCCGGTTCCAGTTCCACGAACGCACCGAAATCCATGATTTTCGTGACTTTACCGGTAATCGTCGAGTCAACCGGATATTTTTCATCGATGTTCGCCCACGGATTTTCCTGCATGTCACGATACGCGAAGCTGATTTTCTTCGTTTTGGGGTCGATTTTCTCGATACGTACCGTGATTTCGTCGCCTTCTTTCAGGACATCACTCGGGTGCTTGACGCGTTCCCAAGAAAGCTGGCTGATGTGCAGAAGACCATCGACACCACCGATGTCAATGAACGCGCCGAATTCCATGATTTTACGAACGGTACCGGTGTGAACCTGACCAACTTCCAGCGCGGCGAAGGTTTCTTCACGCTTCGCGTCACGTTCCTTGTCGAGAACCTTACGACGGCTGAGAACCAGATTACGACGCTTCTGATTCACTTCTGTAATGACACATTCCATCTTCTGGCCGACGAATTCTTCGACGTTTTCCACACGACCCGCGGAAATCTGGCTCATCGGGATGAAACCACGGAGGCTCTTTACCTTGCATTCCAGTCCACCCGTGTTGTGACCAGTGACGGTGACTTCGAGAATCATACCTTTTTCGAGGGATTCCCAGTCCGCATTCGCGACGGCGTTGCCCGGCAAATTGGCTTCAAAGAGTCCATCTGCGTTGGATTCTTTCGCGATGACGATGTCAATTTCAGCACCTTCCGTCGGATTTTCTTTGAACTGCTTGAGCGGGATCAGTCCCTGAGCATTTCCGATTTCAACGAAAACGTTATCGCTGGCGATTTTAACGACTTTCGCTTTCACTTTCGCGTTGACTTCGAGGGTGACAGGCGCGCTGACAGAACCCTTCAGCATGGCATCGAGATCACCGCCAGCCATTGCATTTTCCAACGCAGCTTCCTCTTCTTCCGACAGTGGAGCACGCTTATTCTTCATCTCCTCACGAGCGCCGTCCAAATCCACAACAGCTTCCGTAGTAACAGCTTCTGTAGCAACTTCTGGTGCAGCGACGGTCTCCGGTTCAGCGGTCTGAGCGGTTTCCTGAGCATTCTCAGTCTGGGGATTCAATTCGTTATTTTCCATTTCAAACTCCGATATTGCGCGACTGTTTGGCCGATTGCGTCCGATTCGGGGTCAAGACGGTTTCGGCAATGTGTAACTTCTTTGCGACTTCCCTAAAAGAAAGTTTCGCACAGGAGGCGGAAAAAATTCACTTTTTCCAAAAACGACCTGCTTCAAATTTATAATAGTACCACATTTTGTTTATATGTCAAGAATCATCGGGGAAAATTTTGCCAACATTTCCAAATTTTTTCAAAATTTTTAACTTTATTTCCCATTTATACGACAATTATGGTATAATAGATATATATTTGACGTTGTTTCCATAAAATATTGAGTCCGTTATGGAGTGTACAACGTAAATGAAATTAAGGAATTGTGAAAGCTCAATCAAGAACGAAAAATTGTAGATAATTTCACGATTCCCTATTACGGCACTTTGAGCGTTTCCATTACAGGCTCGAACACGTCCAGCTTTCATTTATTTTCAGCAGGTTTCCCATGAACTTCCAATTTTATTGCCCTCAAAATCATCTTCTCCAGGCGGATTCCAGTCAGGCGGGAACGATTATTGCGTGTCCAATTTGTGGAACGCAGTTCGTGGTTCCGGCTCCGCCACCTCAGGCCGTTGCGGTCCCTGTGGTTACGCCGGTCGTTACGCCTGTCTCTCAGCCGGGAGTTTCTGCGCCGTCCGTGTCAGGAAATAGTCTGGATTTCGGTTCCTCGCCGTCTCGAAAATCAGGAAAAGGCCAGAATCTGAACGAATTATTTGGTGGGGGTGGCTCACCAAAAGCGGATACGTCAGAATCGTCTCAGGAAGCGAATCCGTTTGCAATGATAAACGAGAAAAAGGAACGTGAACAGAAAAAGAACGACGCGCTTGAGATTAAGTCGAAATTGGAAGGCGCGACGAAAGCCCCACCGAAAGCGGAAGAGTTGGAATTGGTACATATTCCCTGTCCGAAAGGTCACGTACTGGACGTGGATAAGGATATGCTCGGTGAGCGCGTGCAGTGTCCGGTCTGTCATTCGGTGTACGACTTGAAACTGGAAAATAGTCTGGAATACATCCGTGAAAGAAAAGCCGCAGAAGATCGGGAAGAAGCGCGACTTGGGAAAATTTGGATTGTGCGTGCAGTGATTGCGGGAGTTTTGTTGCTGCTGTTCCTGATTTTCTTGATTTGTACGTGATAAAAGCCAGAGTCTATAATATAGCGGATTCCATAATATAATAGTATATGGTTATACTATTATATTATGGATATGTTATCTATGATGGAGCGTTTCATTCTCTAACGCGGAAAATGCAGAAAATTTCCTCCCCCTACTGGACAGAAATTTAATTTGTGGTAAAATAGGTATACTATATTTTTTATTATTAGTTAATCGACACCAGTAATGTCGTCGGGTGCCTGATTCACCGAAAAATTTTTTCATAGGAGAATTCCATGGAACGCGTTTATAACTTTTCCGCCGGTCCGGCCGTTTTACCGTTGCAAGTCCTTGAAGAAGCCCAGCGCGACCTTCTCGCTCTGCCGGGCACGGGAATATCCATCCTCGAGATGAGTCACCGTTCCAAACCGTTCCAGGCGATTATTGACGCGACGGAAGCGAATATCCGTAAAGTGATGAACGTTCCGGATAATTACAAAATTCTCTTCCTGCAGGGTGGCGCGTATCTCCAGTTCGGTATGATTCCGATGAACCTGCTGAAAGGTCGTTCTGCGGACTACATCTGCACAGGTACGTGGTCCACGAAAGCGTTCAAAGAAGGCAAAACGCAGGGTAATCTCCGTTGCGCGTGGGACGGTTCCGCTGAAAAATATACCCGTACTCCGGCGGATAGCGAGTTGGATCTGGATCCGAACGCCGCGTATGTGTACTATACCTCTAATGAAACGATTCAGGGCGTCCAGTTCAAGAGTGAACCGAACGTTGGTAACGTTCCGCTTATCTGCGACGCGTCCAGCGAATTTATGTATAAACCGCTCGACATTAGCAAGTATGGTTGCATTTACGCTTGCGCCCAGAAAAATTGCGGTCCGGCGGGTGTCACGATTGTGATTATGCGCGAAGATTTGGTCGAGGAATCTGCTGATGGTCTTCTCGGCGTTCTGTCTTATAAGAAAATGGTGGAAAATGGTTCTATGCTGAACACCCCGCCGTGTTTCTCGATTTACGTAGTGAAACTTGTGACCGACTGGATTTTGAACACGATTGGTGGCGCGGATAAGTTGTACGAGCTGAACCAGAAGAAAGCGAAACTGTTGTACGACGTAATCGACGAATCGAATGGCTTCTACATTGGTCATGCGAAACCGGAATGCCGTTCGTTGATGAATGTTTCTTTCGTGATGAAAGACGACGCTCTGAACGACAAGTTCTTGGCGGACGCGAAAGCGATTGGTCTCGAATCCCTCAAGGGTCACCGTAGCGTCGGTGGTTTCCGTGCGTCTATCTACAACGCGATGCCGTTGGAAGGTGTAGAAAAACTTGCTACCTACATGAAAGACTTCATGCAGAAGAATGGCTGATTCTGCCATATAGGGTGAATTATTCATTATAACCGATTTTAGACAGAGTGGCGTGAACCACTCTGTTTTTTATTTTGCGTGGTACATTTCAGGTTCATGTCCATGCAATTTTAGATATGATTTCAGTCCCATGAGTTAATTGTAATCGATTGGAAATAGCCGTCCGTCGTTACGTCATGCGCCTGTAACATAATCGTTCCCGGCTCGACGCGCAGACCACGACGCGGATTCGGATTTGCTTTTCGCGTGTCGGTCCAATCCGTCTGTTGCATTCCATTCACCCACGTCGAAATATGATCACCACGTGCGATAATCGTAACATAAAAAATTTCCGGGTCCGTTGCCGGCACGTAGCGAGCCACGGTACGACGGAAAATCGCTCCGGAACCCGCATCTGCTGGTTTCGTCCGGTCGCCATCTACGAGAGTGTTATTCAGCTGGCACTCATAACCATTCAGTTTTTCGCCCGGGATGCAACGGAAAAAGACACCTGAATTTACTTTCGGCTGGAGACTTACCGCACACTGAAACGCGAAATCGCCATACGTTTTTTCCGTTTCGAGCATTCCCAGACCGTCTTTCACATCGAGTGTTTTCCGTTCTGGATTCACGGTGAATTTTCCAGCCATTTCAGGATACGTTTTCCAGCCGTCGAGGTTTTCACCATTAAAAATAGCTTCCATTCCTTTCGGTTTCAGTAAAACATTCCGGAAACTCCACGCTTTTCCTTCCGGGACTTCCAGTGTCAGCGTTCCGTCCGTGATTTCTCCCGTCACGGTCTCCCACGGCTCGCACGCGCAACGCTGGATTTCGTATTGGAATTTCACATTTTTGAACTGCGTCGTCGTTTCGATTTTTGAAGGACCGGCGCCCAGAAGGGTACCTTCTTCGACCTGCCAGGAATTCGGCGTCTCTGTATTCCAGCCGAAAGTCGTTTCACCGTCGAACAGAGCGACCCACCCTTCCGCGACTTGAATGTCAGAAGGAAGCGTCCAAGAAAAGACGGCACATAAAATCATGGATGAAATGATATTCATAATTACTCCTTATTAAAAATTAAAATTTAATCTGCCTTTCGGCTCTGTCTCCATACATTTTCGAACCACGAATCGGGAGACGGAATTTCTCGACGTTCTACCCACCGGTGACCGATTTTTCCTGTCGGCGGTATGAACCACGATTCTTGTACGAACTTCCGAAACGCTTCATTTTCCGGCACAATTCGTACTTCTTGACCGTTTAACGAAATACGCGGACTGCTTTCCGCCACTTTTTCAAGGTGATCTGTATTTTTAGTATGATCTATATTTTTGGCATAATTCACATTATCCGTTTCATCCGTGAGCGTAATCGCTGACCCTCGGCTTCCGACACCGCTTTCAAGCTGAAATCGAATCGCGTCGAGGTAAATTTCTTCTGCGAGTAACAGACTCCCGTTTCTGTCCGTCTCCATGCTAGGAATCATTCTCACTTCCGTTCCGCTGTCGGCTTCCGTTCCATTTTCCATTCTGGCTGAAACATATTTTTCACGCTGTTTCCGTACATCTGCGAGTGCCGCTATGACGGTTTTTTCCCGACGCAGAAAGCCTCCCGCTTCCGTCATTCTTGCCTGTAATTCCTGCCGGTCGGGCAACCAATTTTCAACGCATTCTTCCACCGGAACGGGTATATTTTCCGTTAAATTTTCCGTATTTTTAGTGTTTTTCGTTTCCTTTTCGCTTCTAAAACGGAGCGCGATTTCCCGTGCTGCGCGAATTGCGCCGACTTGGCCGGAATTGAGTGCGGAGCCTCCAGGACGGTACACGCCGTGGGATCCGTTTACCTCGCCGACGGGGAAAAGATGTCGTAAATTGACCGATTCCCAGTTCACATCCGTTGCCAATCCACCATTATTATGTTGCGCACAGACCGCGATTTCCAGCTTTTTCGTACGAATGTTAATTCCATGATCTGCGTACATCTCGATTGCTGCCGGGTTCATTTTTTCGAGCCGAGCGAGTGGTGTTTTTAGCTCCGACGCGCCACTATTCTTGAGGTAATTCCATGCTTCGCCGCCAAGTTTTTCAGGACTGATTCCCACTGGGTCGCGCGTAAAATCAAGCCACACGCGTCGCCCACGCAGAACGGTTTCCGTATAGACCCAGATGTCAATCATCGATGAACCCCAGTGTCCGACCACGCCCGTCGGCAACCACGTTTTTCTTGAATCGAATGGCCACTGATACCCCTTCAGAAACACTAGCGGTAACACCTCACCCGGTTCCTGACCGTATTCCTCTAGGAACTCCTTCTCGTCGGAAACTCCGTCTGCGGCGGTACTCACGAAACGCGGTATACACTGCATATACGTCCCCGACACGTTCCAGCGGAAGCAGATAGAGGCGAGACCAAACTGGGATTCTGGAAGATTCTGTGCTACCGCACCTGCCGCAAGCGCGACGCCAATCGCTCCGTGATGGACTTTCGGATACACACTCGTCCGGTACAGTCCCCCCGGTCCGCCAACCGCAAAAATGACGTTTTCCGCGTGAATTTCGACCATTTTCCACGGATTTTCTAGGTTATTCTGTGATTTTTCAGATATTTCAGAGGTTTCAGCCTCACAATTTTTCTGGCAACTTGCACGTTCATAAAAAACCGCGCCGTAAACCGTTCCAGTCACAGGAGAGGACGAGGACGTTTCAGAATTAGCGTAAGA
>JAUNAI010000078.1 GCA_030527705.1 Planctomycetia bacterium
GAAAGCGGAAATGAAAGTGAGAACAAGACTTTCGATTCAGAATTGAGCCGAAACGTTTTCGTCTGCCAGCGTCGGGCGTCAGCAGAGAAGGAAAACGAGATGCGTCGCGGATGGATGCCGTGGACGAATTATCAGGCAGTTGGTCAGGCAGTCGGAGAAAATCTACGTTTCGCGGTCTATCTGGAAGCGGAGCCGGGGGAACCGTTACCGACGCTTATTTCATGGAATCCGGCAAAAAGCTGGAATGAACGTGAAGTTTTTACGCTCTCGCTCGGACGGAATTATCTGAGAGCGAAAACGGATGGATTACTTTACGTCGAAAATCCGCATCCAGAGGAAGAACAGTCACGCGCGCCAATTCTACATTTTATGAACACAATGCACAGTCCGGTTTTCCGACTGGGAGAGACTTCTGCGAAAGAATGGAAAGAGATGATGCAGGAACCGAATCCGCTGGGATATGTGGAGTTTTCGAGTAAACATGCACTGGTGACCGCGTCCCTGAGAAATGTGGAAAAGCACCTGGATCATCCTGTAAAACTGATGGAAACGTATGAGTACCTGATGGACTGTTACGCACGTCTGATGGGATTTCCGGATGACGACGCGGAACCGCCACACACGCGCCCGAAATGTCCTGTTCACCTGATTGAGGTAGATCACAGTTTCATGTACGCGACACATTATCGGACCGCATATCATTACGACGCGATGGAAAGCGTGCTCAACTCGGAGCAACTCGTAAAAAGCGGCTGGGGACCATGGCATGAAATTGGACATACGCACCAGATGCCGGGATACATGTTTAACGGACTGACGGAAGTAACGGTAAACCTCTACTCCCTCGAAATGCAGACCTCAATGGGACAGCAGGCACGAATCGACACTCCGGAAATGAAGAAGAAAATCGCTGAACATTTTCAGGCGAGGAACGATTACGACACGATTGAGGACGTGTTCATGAAATTGGCCATGTTCTGGCAACTTCGGTTGGCGTTCGGCGACGATTTTTATCCACAACTACACCGTTATTACCGTGAGCAGGATTTAAATTTACCGGATGACCACGCGAAAAAACAGGAATTCGTTCTCGCCACCGCTCGTATTTCCGGCTGGAATCCAGAACCGTTTTTTGAAGCGTGGGGCATTCCGATGGACTCACAGACGCTTGAGGAAATCCGAAGATTCAAGAAATTGGAGAAACCGATCTGGCTGTATGTCGATTTCTCGAAAGTCCCCCCGAAAGGCGTCGTCGGAATGGCATACGGAAAGGATAAAAAGAAAAAATCCCGGTGATATATAACGTGATATGTAACGTGACATGTAACGTGATTAAAAAATCCTCGACGGATAAAATTATTCGTCGAGGATTTTTTAATTGGTTTACATAAAATTAAGTAAATACATATTTTCACGAATTTTATTTTAATTTCTTTCTCGTAGATGAGAAATGATGTTATTTGTGTAAACACTTCTCCATTTCCGTACCTTTTACGCGACTTTCTCCAGCGCCATGTCGTGGATTGCGTGCAGGTCCAGTTTTCCCGTTCCAAGGAGCGGAATCTCTGGAATCTGGAAATATGCGTCCACATTCGGAACCCAGAGCGGTGGATAATTCTGTTCCAATAGCCGCGCATTTAGCTCTTCTGGCGTCAGTGACAGTTCCGTATATAAAACGATAATTTTCTCACCCTTTTTCTCATCTGGAACCGACGTCACACACAGTTTCGGCTCATTTTCTGCGTTATTTCCAAGAATCTTGTTCAACGCTTCTTCCAGTCCCTCATGAGGAACCATTTCACCACCAATTTTCGCGAAACGACTCAATCTTCCCGCAATAAACAGGAAATTCTCCTCGTCCAGATACACTAGGTCACCCGTACAGTACCATCCATCCTGAAGCACTTCTGCGGTCTTTTCTGGTTCCTCGTAATATCCACCCATTACGTTAATCCCAGACACCCAGAGCATTCCGACCTCATTCGCTTTACATGGTTCTCCAGTATCCAAATTCCGTACCTGCACAGACACACCCGCCAGCGGCAGACCGATCGACGCATCTTTCTGCTTCGGCGCCCAGTCCGTCACCAATCGAGTTTTCGGCAGATTCACCGAAATTACCGGCGCAGCTTCCGTTACACCATATCCCTGAACCGGTCGAATTCCGAAACGTTTCTCGTATTCTTCCATAAGCGCAGCCGGACACCGTTCCGCGCCAGAAACGACAATCTGCACGCTCGACAGATCTTCACGATCTAACCGACGCGCGTACATCCGCAGGAAAGTCGGTGTTCCGACCACCAGTGTCGGCGCATATTTTCGACACAGTTTCGCCACCACGCCACAATCCAACGGCGACGTGTGATAATATCCCCGAATTCCCCGTGTTAACACCGTCCAGAGAAGACAGGTATAACCGAAAGAGTGGAAAAATGGCAAAATTCCCAATGCGCTATCCGTCTCTTCACCGAGCTGTAAAATCTCGCAGAAACTCTGAATATTTCCACCGACATTCTTATGCGATAATACCACGCCTTTCGGCACTCCCGTCGAACCAGAAGTAAAGACAATTGTCATGGCCGACTCCGGTGAAATCCGGTGTAACCCCAACAGATGCTCCAGTATCCATGTCGGAAGTAGAACCGCCTGCACGACCGCACAAACTTTATCCCACAGCGTCACACTCGCTTTAATATCCTCAAGATAAATCATCTCGCAGTCTGGCGTAAATTTCGCGAAATTCTTATCCGCCATCACTTTTTTACTCGTGACGACATGACGCATTCCAACCTTCCGTATACAGTGATTCATGATCTCATTACTCACCGTATAATTCAGATTTACAGCAGTCCGACGGTCCAGTCCCAACGCGGCGCTCGTCAACACACACGGCACGCACGGAGGAATCAACACACCGACATTCTGCTCATCACGTTCCAGAATCTGATGTAGTTTCCGTCGGAAAACCAACGAACCAATGAGTGTTTTCCTCCGCGTCAGTTCCAGCGTCATGTCCGCGATAATCAACTTTTTCGCATTTTTCCTGCTCTTCAACTTATACAGCATCTGACGCACGGGAATCATATCCGGGTTAAAATTATCCGAGTTCCACCCCGTTTTTTCCTCATGTTCCGTAAAATACTTCCGCTGTAACTCCTGAATCGCATCCGGTAACGCACGTACATCCTGATTCCGGAAATCCTGAATCGGTTTCCCAATCGAAATCGTAATCCGTCGACGGAATTTTAACCGTAAAAGTCGCCGTAAAGAGCATCTCTGCGGCCATTTCCAGATAAATTTTCCACCCTTAAAACTGAAAATACTCCCCCACAGTCCGCCAATATACATCGGCACAACCAGCACATTCTCACGCCCACGCAACATGTGCTCAATTCCCGGTTTAAACGGCATCAGCGTCCCGTGACGTGTGATTCCACCTTCCGGGAAAATTCCAACGATTTCACCGTCCTCCAGCGCACGCGACGCTTCCCGAATCGCACGAACAGACTGTTTTCCCGGCTCAATCGGTATCCCTCGGTACGCAATGGATAACTGATGCAAAATCGGCGGTTTCCCAAACGCCGACCAGAATATAATCCGCGGCTTTCTCTTCCTCCCGAACGGCAACATAAAATACATCAGCATTCCGTCCAGATAGCTCACATGATTCGACGCCAACACGTACGGTCCCTCTTTCGGCAAGTTTTCCGCACCTTCAATTTCTACACGGTAAAACACTCGGTAAAATACGTGAAACGCCAACGCCGTCACCTGTGGTAGGTAAACGAAAAACAGACAGATAAACGCCACTCCGAAAGTCAGAATTCCCGCCAGAAGCCAGATTCCGCGCGTTCCGACCGACGAAATCAATGCACCGAAGAATAACGCGCCGAGCGTCATACCGGAAAAACTCAGAAAATTCGACCCGCCAATAATCCGTCCACGCTGAGATTCATCACTATTTTTCTGTAAATACGCTAACAGCGGAATGTCGAACATACCCGCAAAAATACCAAGGAAGAGCAAAACAGTAAGCGCATAACTTCCTGCCGACGAACTGATTTTCCCCGTTCCTTCCGGCGTAAAATAAAGTGCGACCGCACACGTAGCCATTCCGAAAGCGGAGAACACAATCGGTTTTAGCGTCGTCTGTCCCCGCATAATAAAACCAACCAGCATACTTCCGACCGCGATTCCAACCGCCAAAATACCGAGGAAAAATGCCACAAAATCCTGTGACGCGATAATTTCCGGCAACACGAAACGGTCGATATTCGTCTGCGCCAGCGACGCCAACCCCCAGTAATATGCACTCCCAATCGCGACAAGCCACAGTGCCTTATGTTTCCATAAATATGACAGATCCGAAAAACTCTGCTGCATCGGCACGCGCGGAAACTTCACATCTTTCCCACGCGCTGGCATTTTCTGAATCAGTAATGACCATAACAGCCCCAGAACCGCCACGCCAATCAGAACCGCAGCCGACAACCATAACTGATGTTGCCCCGGTGCAGTCGACATGTGCCGCAGACCGTCCGCATCTGGTAAAGTCGTCCAGACATACAGACACCCGCCCAACACCGTCCCCGCCAGAACCGCGACGATGGTACTCATACCGATAAGACCGTTAGCAGTAGGGATATTCCGGTCGCCAACAATTTCAGGTATACTCGCATATTTCGCCGGACTGTAAAAGGCGCTCTGTGTCCCCATCAGAAACAGCACCACGAATAAAAGCCACGGATTCCCAATCCAGATAAACAGCACGCCGAGTGCCATGATAAAAACTTCCGCGACTTTACACCAGATCATGACCTTCCGCTTACAGAATCGGTCCGCACAGTACCCACCATATCCGGAAAAAAGCACGAAAGGAATTAGAAACATCAGTGCGCCAATCGCAATTGCCTGATTCGCGCCCGCCTCATAGTCACCATAATACACTCCCAGCCGTGCTTTTCCAATCGGAACAAGTAACCAACGGAAAATATTATCATTCATCGCCACGGTAAATTGCGTGACGAGCAGGCCGAGAAAACTCAGCGAAAACAGCCTACCTCGTGATGACGACGAAGTCGGTTTCTGAACGGAATCGGAATGGGAAAAGTCCTGGCTCATAAAACTTGCCTGTCTCTTTTATATGGTAAAGAATCGTTACGATTCAAATAATTCGATTTTAGGATTATTCAGATTATAACCTAATATTCGTAAATTAAAAGGGTGTAATGTAAAAGTTTTGTAAAAAAAGCCAAAATTTTCCAAATTATTTCCCATTTTTGTCATTTTACCGTTATTATCACGATAAAATCTATTTTACTTTTCCTTCTTATTTCAAATTTCTTATTACTCCCCCCTTGACAAAAATAAATTAGTGCTATAAAATATCATTTAAGATAGTTTTATTATAAAATAGGCGCGCTACTTAAAATTTCAGACGCATCGGTTATCGAAAATATTGGAGGTATCCCATGACCAAAAGTAATCCCCAATTTCAAGATTTTAAGCAGATGTGTGTTCAGCATCATCTGGCGGCGACCGTGCAGCGTTTTGCGGTATACGAGACACTGAGAATGATGCTGAATCATCCGACGGCAGACATGATTTATGAAAAGTTACATGCGGAATATCCGAAAGTTTCCCGGATGAGCGTTTATCGAATTCTAGACTCTTTCGCGCAACGCCGAATTATCCGTCGTCTGAATCATCCTGGTTCCGCGACGCATTATGATGTGTTTATGCACCCGCATCATCATCTTATCTGTATTAAATGTGGCACGGTTTACGACATAGAACCGAGTTGCGCAGAAAACTGCGTCATTCCTCACGATAATATTCCGGAAGGCTTTCAGGTTTTAGACTTTACCGTCGATTTTCAGGGAATCTGCCCCGACTGTATGAAATCAGAAATGGAAGAAGAGGAAGAATAAAAAAACTCTCCTTTTAGCCTAAAAAGTATCCTAAATCCCCCCTCTTTTCAAGAGGGGTACGCTGAAGATGAGGGGTATTCTGACTTGTAACGTATTTTCTACTTCAGAACACCCTGTCGGACTGCGTCCGCCACCCCTCTTAAAAAGAAGGGAAATAGCGACGCGAGACGCGTCGCCTCCCAGAAGCGCAACTTTATCAGTATCTCTTTAAAAAGAAACTGATTTATTCCACCTCGAAGCGATACTGTTCACCCTGCATATCTACCGTTACACGGAGTCCTTCAACGGTTTTCTCACGCAGAAGACGCATCGCGAGCGGGTTCTCTATCCGTTGTTGAATCACGCGTTTCAGTGGACGCGCACCGTAAATCGGATCGTATCCTTCCTCCGCGACCGCCGAAATCGCCGACGGCGTGACCGTGAGCGTAATATCATGTTCCGCCAGTCGTTTTTCGAGCAAGTGAAGCTGGATTTTCACGATATTTCCAATTTGGTCTCGCGTCAACGGATTAAAAATAATCGTTTCGTCCACACGATTCAAAAATTCCGGCAAAAACACATCCTGTAACGCTTTCCGTGCTGCTGCCTGAATTTCGACATCTGGCGCACCTTCCGCGGCCAATTCCTGAATACTTCGGCTACCGATATTCGACGTCATCACGATAATCGTGTTAGAAAAATCGACGGTGTGTCCCTGATTGTCGCTCAGTCGCCCATCATCGAGCACCTGCAACAGGATATTAAACACGTCGCGGTGTGCTTTTTCCACTTCGTCGAGCAGAATCACACAGTACGGACGCCGCCGAACCGCTTCCGTCAATCGTCCACCTTCCTCATAACCGACGTATCCGGGAGGGGCGCCGATTAAGCGACTAACGGTATGACGCTCCATGAATTCCGACATATCGAGACGGACCATCGCATTTTCATCGTCGAACATGACTTCCGCGAGTGCTTTACACAGTTCAGTCTTTCCCACGCCGGTCGGACCAAGAAAGATGAAGGACCCAATCGGTCGATTTTCCGCCTGAATCCCCGCACGGCTACGACGCACGGCATTCGCGACGGCGTTTACTGCGTCATTCTGTCCCACGACGCGTTCATGAAGTCGCTGTTCCAGCTCCAACAGTTTCTCTCGTTCCGTCTCCATCATCCGTGAAACAGGGATTCCCGTCCACGCGCTGACGACTTCTGCGATTTCCTCTGGACCGACTTCCTTCCGCAAAAGCCGACGCGTGCCGGTCTTGCCGTTTTTACCGTTTTCGTTGGAATCATCGGAATCGTCGAGTTCTTCCTGCTCACGCATACTGTTTTCCAGCTGCGACGCGAGTTGCTTGCAGTGTAAATCCAGTTCATACAGTTTCTGATAATCACTCTCGTTCGGAATCTGTCCCATCGACTGTTTATTCCGAATCGCGGCGTTTAGCATGTCGCGCTCATGTTCCGCGGCGGTCAACTGATTCTGAATCGCCTGCGTGTCCACGACGCCCGCTTTTTCCAGCTCCCACTGTCGCCGAAGTTCCGCGAGTTCCTCCCGTTTTTCACGCATTTCCTTCTCGATTTCCGCCAGTCGGGTTTTCGCGTGTTCTTCCGTTTCGTCCGCCAACTGACGCGCTGCCAACTCCAGTTGCACCAACTTTCGCTGAATCTGGTCAATCGGTTCCGGCACGCTTTCCAGTTCCATCGCTAACCGCGACGTCGCCTCATCCATCAAGTCAATCGCCTTATCCGGCAAGAAACGTTCTGTGATGTATCGGTACGACAGTTTCGCCGCCGCAACCAACGCAGAATCCTTGATTTTCACCCCTTTATGATGTGCCTCATATCGCGGTTTCAGTCCACGCAAGATGGAAATCGTATCCTCCACGGTCGGTTCTCCCACAAGAACAGGCTGAAAACGCCGTTCCAGAGCGGGGTCTTTCTCGATATATTTTCGGTACTCGTCGAGCGTCGTCGCGCCGATACAGCGTAATTCCCCACGCGCGAGTGCCGGTTTCAGGAGATTCGCCGCGTCCGAGCCACCCTCCGACCGCCCTGCTCCGACGACCGTGTGCAACTCGTCAATGAAGAGAATCACGTTTCCCTGTGACGCTTCCACCTCTTTCAGAACCGCCTTTAACCGTTCCTCGAATTCGCCCCGGAATTTCGCGCCCGCCACCAACGCTCCCATATCGAGCGCGATGACCGACCGATTTTTAAGCGACTGCGGCACGTCCGACTCGACAATTCTCAGCGCGAGACCTTCCGCAATCGCCGTTTTTCCCACGCCCGGCTCGCCGATGAGAACCGGATTATTTTTCGTTCGTCGTGAAAGAACCTGAATAACACGCCGAATTTCATTATCTCGCCCAATTACCGGATCCAATTTCCCCTCACGCGCACGTTTCACGAGATCGATTCCGTAACGCTCCAGCGCGGCGAATTTCGCTTCCGGGTTCTGGTCCGTCACCCGCTGGGAACCCCGTAACGGTGTGAGTGCTGCCATGATTTTCTGCGGCGTAATCTGCGCGACCTTTAGAACATCCTGAGCCTTGGAAGTCACGGTCGCCAGCGCAAGCAAAATGTGCTCCGTCGAGACGAATTCGTCCTTCATTTTCTCGGATTCCGTCAGTGCCGACAGGAGAACGCTCTGTAAATCGCGTCCGAAACCAGTATCCCCACCGCTAATTTTCGGTAACGATTTCATCTCCGCTTCGGCAATCGCCCGAATCTGCTCTTTTCGGACACCGAGATGGTTCATAATCATCTCGACGATGCCGTCATTTTCCTGAAGAAGAGCGGTAAGCAGATGAATCGCCGTCGCCTCCGGATTCTGCTGTGACACTGCAAGTTGCTGGGCGTTCGCGATCGCTTCCTGTGATTTCGTGGTAAATTTATTTAAATTAATCATTTTTTTGTATCCTTTTTTCTCTTTAGCCTCCCTTTTTAGCCTGAATATTTCGTACGTCCCTGAAAGAGACATCTACTATAGATGGTGGGACATTGTTCTCCGTCCGCGTAGCGGTCAAATGTATATAGCCGGGGGTTTTTACCCCCGGAATACTGTAACTCCCTTAAAAACGCCAACCGCGTAGCGGTTGAATGATTCGACCGCTACGCGGTCGGCGTGGGTGGGGGATTCCGTTCATCCGTGGGTTTACACCCACGGCTATTACATATCACCCCTACGGGGTGAGACGTTTCGGCAATGAACCTTCATACACAATGTGTAATTGATTCCCTCCGTAAAATAACCGTTTCATGCCGCATTTTACGACACTTAAACGTTTTTTGACTTTTTAGGTATGAAATATTAGGGTTAGTGGATGCTACATTTATTCATCTATTTCCGTTTTATTTTCAAAAAGTCCATAAAAATAGCGTCACAGAATCTTAAACTCTCATGACGCTACTTTTTTTAATGAATTATTTCACTTCAAAATCCGCGTCAATCGTGTCGTCGTCCTGTTTCGGAGCTTCCGGCTGTTCCTGCGGACCGGCTGCGCCTGCGGGACCCGCGCCCTGCGCCGCCTGAGCTTTCTGATACAGCTGGGTCGCGAACGCGTGCGACGCCTGTTCCAACGTGCTGACGGCTGACTTAATCGCGTCGAGGTCCTCGCCTTTCGCCGCTTCACGCACCTTCTCAATCGCCGGGTTAATCGCCGCTTTATCCGCTTCGGTCACGACAGATTCATTGTCTTTCATCATCTTCTCGATGTTCCAGCACATGGACTCCGCCTTGTTCCGTTCTTCCGCCAAATCACGACGTTTCTTGTCTTCGTCGGCATGAGCTTCCGCTTCACGCTGCATCTTCTTGATTTCCTCGTCGGACAAGCCGGAGGACTGCTCAATACGGACACTCGTTTCGCGATTCGTGCCGAGGTCTTTCGCCGACACATTCAGAATACCGTTCGAGTCAATATCGAAACAGACTTCAATCTGCGGAACACCACGCGGAGCCGCCGGAATACCGTCCAGGTTAAACTGTCCCAGAAGTCGGTTATCATTCGCCATCGGACGTTCACCCTGGAAAACGCGCACGGTCACGGCACTCTGGTTATTCTCAGCCGTACTGAAAACCTGTTTTTTCGTCGTCGGAATCGTAGTATTACGTTCGACCAGCGGCGTCATTACACCACCGAGCGTCTCGATACCCAGCGTCAACGGCGTGACGTCCAGAAGCAGAATGTCATTCACTTCACCACTCAAAACACCACCCTGAATTGCCGCACCAATCGCGACCACTTCATCCGGGTTCACGCCCTTGTGCGGTTCTTTTCCGAAAACCTTCTTCACAAGTTCCTGAACGAGCGGAATGCGCGTCGAACCACCGACCAGAACCACTTCATCAATTTCGGAAGCGGACATGTGCGCGTCCTGCAGACACTGATTCACCGGACCACGGCAACGCTCGACCAAGTGATTCACCAACTGCTCGAACTGGGCACGGGTAATTTTTTCCATCAAGTGTTTCGGACCGGAAGCGTCGGCAGTGATGAACGGAAGGTTAATATCCGTCGTCGCAGCAGAACTAAGCTCTTTCTTCGCTTTTTCGCACGCTTCCTGCAGACGCTGTAACGCCATCGGGTCTTTCCGCAGGTCGATTCCGTTCGTGGACTGGAATTTGTCCGCAACGTAATTCACGAGCGCAATGTCGAAATCGTCGCCGCCCAAGTGACCGTCGCCGCTGGTGCTGACTACCTGACAGACGCCTTCCGCGACGTTCAGAATCGACACGTCGAACGTACCACCACCGAGGTCGAACACGCAGATTTTCTGCTCTTCTTTCTTGTCCAGACCGTACGCAAGCGACGCGGCTGTCGGTTCATTGATGATTCGCATCACTTCCAGACCGGCAATCTGACCAGCGTCTTTTGTCGCCTGACGCTGAGCGTCGTTGAAGTACGCCGGGACGGTGATAACCGCTTTATTAACACGCTGACCGAGGTACGCTTCGGCAGATTCCTTCAGTTTACGGAGGGTTTTCGCGGAGATTTCCGGCGGCGTATACTGTTTTCCGTCCACTTCCACCTTCACATAATCCTGTGGACCACCGACGACGGAATACGGTACCGTTTTTTCTTCATCACCGACTTCACTATGACGGCGACCCATGAAACGCTTAATCGAGCTGATCGTGCGCAACGGATTCGTAACCGCCTGACGACGCGCAAGCTCACCGACCAGAACTTCGCCACCGTCCGTGAATGCCACCACGCTCGGCGTAAGACGGTTACCTTCCGCATTCTGAATCACTTTCGGCTCGCTACCTTCCATCACTGCGACCACCGAGTTCGTTGTTCCCAAGTCGATACCGATAATTTTTTCGCCTTGTGCCATCGTCATGTCTCCTTTTATTTCTTTATTAAAAATTTTGACTAGTTTATGATTCTATATGGCTTTTATGCCATTTTGTAATATGCAATAACATAATACAAAAAGCGTGTCACTTTGAAGTTTTCTTCTATAAATATTTACCAAAATAAATTCCAAAAACATTTTATACCTCGTATTTTCACGAATGAAAAACGCTTCCGAAAATTCTTTTCGCCCTTCCGAATTTATTATCCAGACTGACAAAATGGCAGATTTTGGTAAAATTTTGTCGTAAAACTGTTTTGCCTCTTGTAAAAAGTGGGAAAATTTGGTAGAATATAAGTTATTGATAACTCCTCTATCCAATTTAATCCATTATAACGCCCATGTCCAACTCGCCACAATTATATGATTCGCCAGAAGAAGAAACGCCGTGCGCTCCGGTAGATGAAAATGTCACGATTCCCGCACCGCCACCCGTTTCCGTGGGTGAAAATGTCACGATTCCTGCACCGCCACCAGTGCCAGTTCATGAGAAGAAACTGTCGGTTGCTGTTGTGTTTGCCACGTTACGTAAAAGTGTGATGTGGACTTTTGAGCAACTGAAGAAGGTTCCGTATAGGTGTCTGTGGGCGGTAACGAGTGAAAAGGCTCGCGCATTGGGAGAACGTATTCAGCCGTATACAGGACGATTCTGGAATGCAATGCGAAAAATTTCGTTTCGTACCTGGTTTTTTAGTATTTCCGCAACGCTATATGCCTTTTTGTCGTTGGTTTCTTATGTTAGTGGGAATGAACCGGAAAAACGTTTCGCGTTGGCGTTTCTCGGAACATCATGTCTGTTGGTACTTTTCCTGAATCGTCTTTCACGCTTTTTTTTACGTATGATTACGCTCGGCGCACTCGTTTACGCCACAGCTCTGCTCACGTCGTGCGTTTATTTAAGTCACACATCACCGGCGGTCGCGCACACATTCTGGTATACTTGTCTGGTGTTTGGGTGTTTTTTATCGTTCTGGAGCGTCATAGCTCTGTTCCTTTTCTGGAAAATGAATCGGGAAGAGAAACTGGGAATAAGACCTGAAAAACGACAAAAACGGTATCAATCCTTCTTGTTACGTACCGCCTCGGCAAAACAACATCTGGAATCACCATGGTCGGAGACCGTGCCAACGGTGCCGATTGCGTCAACTGTGCCGGAGAAGTCGAAAGTGAAGCCGACGCCACAGCCATTGCCGACGGAAAAGCGACCGAGACGTTCCTGGAAAACATTTTGCGCTGATGTGCTGGCAGTCACGTTTGCGACGCTGGTTTTGGTGGGTGTTGCGTGGTCATGTGAGACCTTTTTTCATGAGAAACGTCGTACTCAACTGATTGATTCTCTGGCGGAAAAGGGAGTTGCGTTCGCGCAGTACCGACGTGGAATGCGTGAATTGACGGCTGATACCGGGAATGTAGAAAATGCGTTTCACTGGCTTCATCAGGCGGCAGAACAACACTTTATTCCTGCCAATACGCAGGTTGCAGGGATGTATTTTGACGGCGTCGGAACCCTTCAGGATACCGATTTGGCGTTTCAGAACTGGTTGACGGCGGCGGAAGCGGGAGACGTGCGTGCGATGATTCACGTCGGTGACTGCTGGCTGGAGGGATATGCCACTGACATAGAATCATCTTCTGATTCCGAAAAACAAGCGTTACGCTGGTTCCAAAAAGCGGGCGAAAAAGGAGACGCGGAAGGTCAGTATCGCACGGCGATGTGTTGTTTCGACGGTATTGGAATGTCTAAAAATACGGAAGTTGGGGAGTATTGGCTCCAACTAGCTGTAGCGACGGAGTATCCTGACGCGTTGTTTTCACTCGGCAAAATGCGAGTGGAAGGAACACCGCTTGAGATGAACGTGTCGGTGGGAATCGAGTTGTTGGAACGTGCCGAAACATTGGGAAACGAGGACGCAAGCACGTTTCTGGCGGACTACTATCTCCACGGCGCGGGGCTGGAAAAGGCGCAAGAGAAGTGTATGGCGTGGCTCTGGAATGTGGCTCATTCTGAAAGTAGCGTCAAAAATAAAGTGGCGTGCGAGAAGCTGGATGAACTGTTTCTCGACACTGCGTGGATTTCGACCTTCCCGGAACAGGGATTCGCATGGTTGTGCGAGCGTGCGGAGCAGAATAAACCAGAGTTCCAGTTTCAGCTGGCTCAGTGCTTGAAAAAAGGTCGCGGCGCGGGAGAAAATAGCGACGAGGCAGTGGAACCTGACCCCGTGGAGGCGTTTTCATGGTTTCTTCACGCGGCGGAGCTGGGTTTTGTCGAGGCGCAATACGAGACGGCATGCGCTCTGCAGGACGGTGTGGGCATTGATGTCGATTTACGTGAGGCGTTTAACTGGTTCTCGCGTGCGGCGCAGATGGGACATACCGAGTCGCAGTATCGACTTGGACACTGTTGTTTTGAGGGAATTGGCATCTCGCAGGATCGTCCGCTCGGCGCAGAATGGCTCATGAAAGCTGCTGAAAATGGGCATAAGAAGGCAATTTCACTTCTAAATGACTACTTCATTGACGGCACTGGGCTGGAGGAGACGCCGACGCTGGCACTTTCGTGGCTGAAAAAGGTCGCAGAAGAGGGAAATGTACTGGCGCAACAACGGTTAAAACGCTATTTCACATCCGATTCCGGGATTCAAAATAACCCTCGGGAAGCGTTTCAGCTCCTGACACAACAGGCAGAAGCGGGAAATGTCGACGCGCAGGCGAAACTTGGCGAGTGTTATCTGTTGGGTTTCGGAACCAGAATGGATGCGCAAAAAGCCGTCCTGTGGCTGGAAAAGGCGGCGAAGCAGAAACATACAAGAGCAGCGAAATTACTGGAAGATTACCTCCTGAACGGTACCGCGTTAAAAGATGTGCCGGAATTTGCTGTCGTGCAACTCACGAATCGGGGAAATGACGGTTCTTTGGACGCTATGTATCGGCTGGGAGAGTATTATCTTGCGAAAGGAAATGGTGAGCGTACGCGGAATCCGCAGGAAGCGGTTACGTGGCTCCAGAAAGCAGCAGATGGAAAGCACGCGCTGGCGCAACAGACGCTGACGCGCTATATTCTGAATGATTCTGGACTTCAAGAAGCACCGACAGAAGCGTTTATCTGGCTTGAGAAACCGGAACAGGAGCAAAACCCGATTGCGCAGGTGACGCTTGCGAAATACTATAAAAATGGTACCGCAACGTACGCGTCTCCACAGAAAGCCACCATGCATTTCCAGAAAGCTGCCGAGTTGGGAAATGCGGAGGCGCAGTATGAGATAGGACTTTGTTACAAAAATGGAACGGGCGTCGTCGCCGATGTGGAAAAGTCATACGAATGGTTCTCAAAAGCCGCTAATCAGGG
>JAUNAI010000431.1 GCA_030527705.1 Planctomycetia bacterium
TATTTATAAAGGAACCAAATATGACATGGTTTGCCGCGGAAGGACATTTGTCCCGTGAAAAAGTTGTAGAACTGGTCCATCGTGCTGCCGAAGAGGCTCGCGAAAGAATATGCAAAGATCCAAAACGGGTTCTCTTGCTTCCACCTGACATAACTCGTGCTCACAGCGGCGCGGGTTGGATTACCGAAGAATTTTACAAGATTTTCTCAAAAACCGCTGAAGTACATCTTATTCCGACGCTCGGACAGCATGTCCCACACACGGATGAACAGAATCGCTGGATGTTCGGTTCCGTTCCGCTCGACCACATTCACGTTCACGATTGGCGTGACGGATCTCGCACGATTGGGGAAGTGCCGCAGGATTTCGTCGAAGAAGCTACGAAAGGGAAAGCGAATTGGGCCATTCCGGTCTCCCTCGACAATTTCCTTCTCGACGGGAAATGGGACCTGATTATTAACGTCGGTCATGTCGTCCCACACGAAGTGCTCGGTTTCGCGAACCACAACAAGAACTACTTCATCGGTCTTGGTGGAAAACCGATGATCTGCGCGTCCCACATGGCGGCGGCATGTTGTGGAATCGAAAATAACCTTGGCACACTGATTACCCCACTTCGCGCGTGCTATAATAAAGCGGAAAATGATTACCTCGGTGGTCTGCCAGACTTCTATTTTGAAGTGGTTATGGCTTACAATCAGCAGGGTAAACTCGCTCACACAGGTGTTTTCGTCGGTGACGATCTGGACACTTATCTCGACGCAGCTCGCGCTTCTCGCCGTCAGAACATCACCATCGTTCCACCGTTGCGGAAAGTCGTGGCGGTCATGCAGGGGGACGAATTCTACAGCACATGGGTCGCGAATAAAGCGATTTACCGCACTCGAAAAGCGATGGCGGACGGTGGCGAACTTCTGATTATCGCGCCGGGTCTGAAACGTTTCGGCGAGCAGGAAGATGTCGATAAAGTCATCCGTAAATACGGCTACACCGGCACGGAAAACATCATGAAACAGTGGAAGAAACGGGCGGTTCTGCAGGACTTGACACACGCTACCGCACACCTGATTCACGGGTCGAGCGAGGGACGTTTCAAGATTACCTACGCACCGGGACACCTCACGAAACAGGAAATCGAGAGTGTCGGGTTCAACTATGCCGACATCGAGGTGGTTCAGGAACATTATAAAGCGTCGCAGATGCGTAACGGTTTCAACGAAATGAGATACGAACGTGTTTATTACATCTCGACGCCGTCCGCTGGTTTATGGACTACGGCGGATAAGTTGAATAACGACTAAAAAATAACAAAAAGTAAGTGACCTAGTCGCGATTCAAAAGTTTTTGAAATTTTTTGTGGTACGGTCTGGAGAGAAAACAATATTCAAAATATTTTCTCTCCCGCGGACGTTACGACATGACTGGTAACAAGTTTCTCCTAGAAGGGTGAAATCTTGTGTTAGTGTTTAGCCACGTCCCCGTCAAATTTAACCTAAACTTTACGTGTTAATTTTTCCCTGAGGATACTCATGAAACCGAATGTTTTGATTCTGCGTGCACCGGGCACCAACTGCGATTTAGAAACGGCTTACGCTTTCGAAAAAGCGGGCGCGACGACGGAGCGTATCCATATTAATCGCCTTCTGGAAGAACCGGCACTTTTCGAGAATTTCCAGATTCTCTGCTTCCCCGGCGGATTCAGCTATGGTGACGACATCTCGTCCGGGCGGATTCTGTCGAGTCAGCTTCTGCATAACCTGTCAGACCAGTTACAGAAGTTCCGTGATGCCGGGAAATTGGTTCTGGGAATCTGCAACGGTTTTCAGATTCTCATTAAAACCGGTCTCCTAATTCCCGTAGATGCGGAACCGTTAGCGACGCTCGCGTGGAACGACTGCCAGCGCTTTCAGGACCGTTGGGTGGAACTGAAAACGCACGCGAATTGTAAGAGCGTGTTTCTGAAGGGAATCGACCGACTTTACATTCCGGCGGCGCATGCGGAAGGACGTTTCGTTGTGAAAGATGCGGAAACGCTAAAAAAATTCGAGAAAAACGGGCAAATTGCGCTACAGTACGACGCGCTGAACTTCTCGAAATTCGACGAGCCGGCAACGTACAACGAAAATGGAATTCTCCAGTATCCGGATAATCCGAATGGCGCAACGGCGAATATCGCAGGTCTGTGTGACGAAACGGGGCGTGTTTTAGGACTCATGCCGCACCCGGAACGGCACATTGACGCGACGCAACATCCGCAATGGACACGGCGGAAAGTTCAACCGGCAGAAGGTGAGGGACTTCAGATGTTCCGCAATGCCGTGGAATATTTCGCATAAGACCCAAGCAAGAGAAACATAATCAGAGTAAGCGTTCGCTGAACGAGATTAAAAAGAGTAGAACGAGATTAAAAAGAAGTAAGCGCTCGCAGAACGCGGTTAAAAAGTTTATGAATTTTTTAATCCCGACGCGACCTAAAATTTCGCTTTCAAAAAACTCTTGTTATTTAAATAAAACACAAGAAGCAAGCAACTAAAAATCGCTTATTTCTTGTGTTTTTTCACTTTTTCTTCCTCTACGGTAATGTAGCGACCTTTCCATCCGCGCGATTCGCAAGATTCTGCCACGTTTCCGGATCTACACTATATGAAACACGCTGAACCGACCCATCTACCAGCCCCATTCCGAGCGCCCCCGCAT
>JAUNAI010000432.1 GCA_030527705.1 Planctomycetia bacterium
GGATGACGAAGATGATGACTGGGATGATGAAGATGACGAAGATTGGGATGATGAGGACGACGAGGAATAATTTTGCTTGAAAGCAAGGCTATGTTGACTTTCAAACGAAAATTTCTGGATGCTATCCGGAGAGGGGAAAAGACCCAAACTCTCCGGATATGGAAATATTTGCGTGTGCATCCCGGCCAGAAAAGTTATATTCCTGGAATCGGGCCGATTATGATTGATTCGGCAGAACAGGTTAATTTATCTGATTTAACAGACGCAGATGCGATTCCGGATGGATTTCCAACGATTGAGGCTCTAAAAAAGGAAATTAGAAAGATTTACGGTACATTTCCAGAAGGGGAAATGTATCGAATTCGTTTTCATATCCTTGAGGATTCTTCTAAAAAATCAGAAGAAAAAACGACGGATTCTGCACCGTGTAACTCTCAAGTGACTGAAAGTGTTCCGATAATCGAGAATCGGATGGTAAAGAAAGAGAATTCACAGGATAAACCTTTTATTCATGAAATGAAAGGAGATCTGATTGGGAGTTTATCTGTTGCTACGTCAAAGGAGACGAAAGATTTACGAATGGATTCTGGAAAAGAGAAGAACCAAGACAAAAATTGCCAATCGTTAACATCCCAGACAGAGCCTGAATCACATAAGAAACCAACGCCGAAATCGTTAACAGAAGCAGAGGTAGTGAAAAAATTGGTTCAACGCTGTCGAGTGAATCGGAATGTCTGTGACTGGAATCATGAACCGGGAAAATCGCAGGACTTCTTTTCACTTTTCATGCTCTCACCACGTGATGAGCGTGGAATTCCAACGTTGGACGGGTATCGTTTACGGAGTCTTATGCGTGATGAAGTAACACATGAAGAGTGGGATCCAATCTGCTGGATTGCGGAGGAAGTCTGTCGTGCGTGGACTGAGTGGCAGTATGCCATAGAACACTGGACGCTTGCGGAAAAATAAAGATAATAGTGAATATAAACTATTTTATCGATAGCCGGAGCATAAACCCCGGCTATTTTACTTATATTTATAAACCAGATTCTTTACCCGTCATTCTTCCGTGATCAGAATTGGCTTGAATTTAAATTTCGGATTCTGCCCCAGATAGCGACATGGATTATTATAGAAGATCTCTGTCGCTTCCTGAACGCTGTGTCCACGCCGCCGGAACTCGAGAACTGCTTCTTGAAGCGTGAATGGGTCACTCGGTCCCCAGTCGGCTGACGAGTTAATCAGCATCCGGTCCCAACCATAAATTTCGAGCATGTCACACGCGCGAGTTGCTGTGCATTTCGTAATGGGATAAAGCGTGAAACCTGTCCAGAACCCTTTTTCACGAATCGGGCGAATCGTGTGTTCCTCGACGTGGTCAATCCAAACTTTATCCGGATTTAATTTCGAAAATCCATTCAGAATCTCCAGAATTTTCATCGTTCCATACAGTTTATCGTGTAAATGTGGTGTGTGAATCAGAAGTAACTGATCATAATCAATCGCCATCTGAACCTGTTCCGCAAAAATATCACACTCATTCTTCGAGGAAAGATGTAAGCCTGTCTCGCCAACACCCAATACGTTCGGTTTCTCAAAAAACTCGGGCATATGCTGTAACACGACGCGACTTAGCTCTGGATTTTCCGCCTCTTTCGGATTTACCGCCACCCATGCGTAGTGTGTAATTCCATATTGTGCCGCACGTGTCGGTTCAAATTCAGTAATCTGACGAAAATAATCAATAAAAGTTTCAGGATATTTTCGATCGAAACCTGCCCAGAAAGCGGGTTCTGCGACACAGACGACACCGGACTGCGCCATTCTCTCATAATCCTGTGCTGTCCGAGCGATGGCGTGATAATGTGGCTGAATGATAAACATACAGTAATCCTCTCTTTCTTTTTACCTTTTATTTTTCGCACATTTTGTGCTTCTATACGTCCTACACGTCCTACACGTTCTACACGTCTAAATCTTCCGTGATTCGTACAATTTCTGCGCTTCTTATCCCCTACTCATCCATTACTTCTGCTGTTTTGGGTCAAGTTGCGTAAACAGAGTGAGTAGCCGTTCCGCCCGATTCGGTTCTGGGGAATCCGACGCCAAAATTTCTAGTGCCTGACGGAGTAACGACGCGCGGAGATCCGTTTTCAGTGCGTCATCTTCAGACCAGGCAACTTCCGCACGTTGCGCACGGTCGAGCATTGCCGCGACTTCCAGAAGATGCCAGCGAGTGTCTAAATAATAGGTATTTAACACCTGTTTTGGGGAGAGAATTCGTGAGGATTTTGATTCTGACATATTTTTCAGCCTTTCATGAAGGAGAAAAGAAAACAAAAAAAATACCTGTGACGCAGTCGCTCTATTATACCAATCACATATAAAAATTCAGGGAAGGACGGTCCTTTCGGCAATCGTTTCAGCAACACTAAACGACGGAAAGCGGACTTTTATAGTGTATCGGGTATAAAAGGTTTTTGAAAGAGAGAGTGGGGAGAAAACAACATTTAAAATATCATCTCCCCATTAACCGTAAATTTTCTACGGGTAGCATGTTCTTCCACGTAACCCAGTAGAATCTTACGTAATAAGTTTACCCCATTCCCTCATTTTCTCCAACTACTTTTTAGGCATCATTTACGGATTTACCGCTTCCGGTGCAGTTTCTTCAGCTACTTCAGCCGCAGCTTCTTC
>JAUNAI010000433.1 GCA_030527705.1 Planctomycetia bacterium
CACCGCTACCGCCGAGCATACCGCCACCCATACCACCGTTCTGTGGGGGCAGGTTCTGAATCGGAATCACAAGGTCGGCTACCGGATACACACGCGTTGAGAGGCTTTCTTCCGCACGCATCTGGGTAGTGATTTTCAGAACTTCGTCTTCAATCACATACATCATACCATTACTGGTGAGCATCAGTTTCAACGCCGCACCGAGGGAAATTCCGTGTACGTCGAGCGTAATCGGCAGTTCCACGTCGATACTGTCTTCTTCTAACGCAATCGTGTCGAGCTGAATTTCGATATTATGCTGTTCCTTCAGTTTATCAATCACTTCCGGCAACGGCGTTTCGACTTCACTGACCTGCGTGGTTTCTTTCAGCGCTTCCATGAGTTTCTTTTCAACCTGGCTACGCTGCGCAAGGTCCATTGAGGAGTATTTCTCAACACGTTTTTCCGTCAAACGTTTCCACACTTCCGAATCCGGATACACGACCGGCGGGTCATCCGGGAACGGAATGTTTCCAATTTCCGCCTGATATAAAGCATCTACGAAATTCTTCTGACGCTGAATCACAATCTGGCGGTTACGTTCCATATAACCACGGTGACGCGCAGTCATCGTACCTGCAATTGCGGCGATGTTATCCGGGTCTTTTTCCAGAACGGCGGCAGCAGCGTCTTCTTCCGCGTCACGATATTTACCTTCATCCATCAGTGAGTCGAAACGACGCATCATCTGCTGCATGTTCTGCTGTTCCGTTTTTGCGTTGTCCAGAGCGATCTGACGTTCACGCATTTCCATCAGTCGGGTACGGTCTTCCGCCTTCTTAATGCTCTGCGCTTCTTCACGGGATTTCGCTTCGCGGATAGAGGACTGAAGCTGTTTCTTTAACGTGTCCTGATCTTCCGGCGAGAGACCAATCGCGTCGACGCGGGTCAGTTCCACCGTCAGAATTTCGATCGCTTCCGTCGGATTCGATGACATAATCTGACGCGCTTTATTAATCGTTTCCTGAACCATAAAGCGAGCACGCTGTGTTTCCACATCTTCCGCTTTCACTTCTGCTTCGAGACCGCCAACGTCCAGATTCGCAAATTGGGACGCGTCGCCAGCGTTCATCGCCTGCAGGTCCTTAACCAGTTTCGCCATTTCCTGAACTTTCGCATTATTCGGCGCACGATTTTCGGCCTGTTTCACGAGTTCCGCCGCTTTCTCAAGTTCGAACGTCGGACCATTTAGCAGTTCGTCCGCCAGTGCGATCATGGAATCCACGTGAGAATCGACATTTTTCATGACATTCATAACGTCCGCCCAACGTTCCAGCGGGAGCCAGCCATTCGTGCTTTCCACCTTTTTCACCATGTCAGAAACATACGTTCCGACGGCATTTTTCGGCTGGAAATTCGCGGAAACGGGCGTGCCGTCCGCAAGCGAGAATTTCAACGAGCTGTTCGCGACACCTTTATTCGCTTTACCGACGACGATCGTTTCGCGGTCCGAGCGCATCGGCGGAATCTGAACCGGATAAAGTGCATTGAAGGAGTGCTGCGCTTCACCAGCCGTCCAGCCGACTTTACGACGAATCATATTCGGAAGGTCACCAAAATTCGGGTCCGCGGTGGCAACAACCATACCGCCTGTCTTGGCGGCGAGGGTTTTCAGAACAACCACATCCACGTTCGGACCGACAGCGACGGAGTCAACGCTGATTTTCTGCGCGACCAGTTCGTCCGCCAAGTCCGAAAATTCCTTCGGCAGAAGGATATTCGCACGACTGCTTCCCTGACCGATGAACACCACCACACGGGCGGCGTCCGAGGCAGCGTCAAAATTTTCCATCGCACTACGGAGAGCTTTTTCGATGTCCATAGAACCTAACGGAGCACGACGCTGGAGTTTTTCCACCGCAGCCGTCAGTTCCACAGAACCCGGAGCGACGAACCCCTGCGTCATCGAGACAGCATTCAGGTCACAGGCCATAATCTGTACCCGATCAGCCACGCCAAGGGAATCGGTAACAAGGCTCAGAGCTGCAAATTCGTCTTCACGGAAATTGCCATTCATCGTTGCAGAAGTGTCACACAGAATGATAACGTCCACTTTCGCTTCCTGTTCTTCGGCAATCGGCGGAATCGACAAGACAAAGTAATCGGCTTCGTCCGTTGAGTTGACTTCCATCATCGGTTCCATCACAGGACCAAAAAGGACAGTCTGATCAATAACAACTTCATCCGTTGCTGCAACATCCGTAATGACAGACTGGGTTACAGGAGCGTCTGAGCTGGGTAAAATAGTTTCTTGCGCAATCGCAAGGCTCCACGCACTCAGCATCAGAGTGACGAGAAGTGTTGGTATGGTATACTTTGTCATAGTTTACTCTCCAGAGAAAGCAACAATAGTTTGTATGGATTCCGAATATTTCCACTTGGAAAATTCGGCTTAATTTCCATATTTTTTAGTCTGTTTTTTGTCAGTGCCAGTCGAAAGGTGTTTCCGATTCCGGGACAAAACATCCGCCATATAGTTTTCTTTTCCTGTATCCATCCGAAAAATCTTCGCGTTCTGTAAAAAACACTACACAATTACCGAACGTCGGGAATAGACCCCTACTATTCGACAAAATCGGTCATTTCCGTTACCTGTCTGACAAAAAATCTGTCCTCTATAATAATCGACATGAACGGTACAATCTGAACGGTAT
>JAUNAI010000079.1 GCA_030527705.1 Planctomycetia bacterium
CCGTACGCAGAGATTCTTCACGAACATCCGCTCACGCACGGGGATTCCGAGCTTTTTCACTTCCCGAATCATCGCGCGACACATTTCTCGCGACGTGTACGGACCAATCGACGTCGCACGCTGGCGCGGGTCGTGGTCCGTCTTGTATCCGACGAATTGTCCATACTCATCCGCCGGGAACGGCAACCCCAACTCGACGAGATTCATGAACGCACGCACGGAATTCGCCGCCTCCACAAGTGCCAAATCACCGTGCATACTTCCACCGGCAAAATACGTCTCCGCCATGTCGCGCACACTATCCGCGTCGTTCCCGCAGAGCGACAGTTTATAATACGTCTGCTTATCGCTACCGGTATTTATCGACGTTCCGCCAGCAAGAGACTCTGTGACAATCAGAATATCCGTAACTCCGTTCCGATAAAGCTGTAACGCGGACGCAAGACCCGCCACCCCGGAACCGATAATGAGTGTGTGAACGTGTTTCATGATTCTGATAAAGGATGATGTGATATTTAAAATCTCCCCTAAAAGGGGAGGTGGAGGCTAAACACTAACGCCGAATTTCACCCTGTCGGGAGAAATCGGCTACCCGGAATGTCGTGACGCCCGTGGGAAGAAAACATTTTTGCAAAATTGTTTTCTCCCCAGCCCCCTCTTTCAAAAAACTCTTAATCGCAGTCTTCGACTACTTGCTTTTTAAATGTTTTATTTATTTAATATCAAGAGTTTTTTGAGGGGGAAACAATTTTGCAAAAACGTTTCCCTCCTCACGAATGTTTATGGGTTCTGTTTCTAAACACGAACGCAAGTTTCCACCCTATCGGGAGGAACTTGCTAACCGTCGCAGGGGGACGCCCGTGGGAGAGACCATTTTTGCAAAATAGGTCTCTCCCAGACCCTCTTCCAAAAAAACTTTTAATCGCGTTCTGCGAACGCTTGCTTTTTCTTTTATTTTATTTCTTGTCTCACATACAGTACGAGATTCCGGAAGAATTTCGCGTAATCACACCCAATTTCGACGAAATCGCCGCCGGGAACGTTCTGCGAAATACGCGGTTTCCCCCAGTCGACGAAACCTCCGACCCAGTGTGGCGCAACGTCCGTGCCGAGCGCAAGCGTCTTGCCTTTTCCGTAGGTTCCCGACACAAGGAGTGGCGTTTTTGCCTGAATCTCGAACTGGAAATACTGTTTTTCTTGCGTCACGCCAAAATGAACCGCCTCGAGAAGGACTTCCGCATCTTTTTTCGGACGAAATTCGTTATACCCACCCACTCCCGGTGGTGTCTGCCACGGAAGTCCTGCCAAAATGGGAGAATTTTCCTTCCCCAACGCAGGCGTGACGAGAACCGGCTGCGCATAATTCCGTCGGTCGTCCTCCGCGAGCATTTCCACAGGGAGAATGTCTTTTAACACGGTGTTATGGTACTCACCGAGCCTTCCGTAATAACTCTCCCACCCGCCGAACATCAGAAGTCCCGCTCCTTGTTCCACGCATGTTTTCAGGTGCTGAAAGTGTTCTTCCGTGAAATTCGTGGCAGGATAATCGCTCAGAATATATGCCGAGTATTCCGTATTTAGAAAGTCCGCGCCCAGTGCATCTTCGCTGTCGATGTGGTCGTACGGAATTTCAAAATGCGTCATAATTCCAGCCAGGTACCCAGCCGGCCCCGTGACGGAATTATCGCCAAGATAACATACTTTATTCGTTTTCATGCGGATTCTCCTTTTTATGTAAAATTTCATTGAGCATTATTTTAACATAATACTTATAAGATACCCGATTTTACAGGAATTTCAAGGGACGTGCGACGAATTTTACATAAAAATACCGAAAAATTTCGAGTTTAGGCCTTTTTTCTTCTAAAACCCCCCCTCTTGTGGTTTTTTCAGAATCTGGTATAATAAATAGAATTATAGATAAAACTTTTTACCTAAACAAGGAGTGAAAACTGTGTCTGAAAACAAATTGCAATATAAAGTGGCGGACATCAATCTTGCAGACTGGGGCCGAAAAGAAATCATGCTGGCAGAAAATGAGATGCCGGGTCTGATGGCGATTCGCCGTAAGTATGCCGACTCAAAACCGTTGGCGGGTGCGCGTATTGGCGGAAGTCTCCACATGACGATTCAGACCGCAGTTTTGATTGAGACGCTAGTTGCACTGGGTGCTCAGGTTCGTTGGAGTTCCTGCAACAAGTTTTCGACGCAGGACCATGCCGCCGCCGCAATCGCCGCTGCTGGTATTCCGGTTTTCGCGTGGAAAGGCGAAACGGACGAGGAATATGACTGGTGCTGTGAGCAGACGCTGTTCTTCGACGACGGTCAACCACTGAACATGATTCTGGACGACGGTGGTGACTTGACCGCGTTGGTTCACACTCCGAAATATCAGCATCTGTGTGAAGGAATTCGCGGTATTTCCGAAGAAACCACCACGGGCGTTCACCGTCTATATCAGATGTTCGAGCGTGGCGAGTTAAAGATTCCGGCGATTAACGTGAATGACTCCGTGACGAAAAGCAAGTTCGACAATCTGTATGGTTGCCGTGAGTCGCTGGTGGACGGTATTAAACGTGCGACGGACGTCATGGTCGCTGGTAAAGTCGCGGTCGTCTGTGGCTACGGTGATGTCGGTAAAGGTTGCGCTCAGTCCCTGCGTTCTTACGGTGCTCGCACGATTGTGACAGAAATTGACCCGATTTGCGCGCTTCAGGCGGCGATGGAAGGTTTCCAGGTCATGACGATGGAAGACGCTTGCAAAATCGGTAACATTTTCGTGACGACGACGGGTTGTTGCGACATTATCACGGCGGAACACATGTCCCAGATGCCGAATGACGCGATTGTGTGCAACATCGGTCACTTCGACTGTGAAATCCGCGTGGCCGACCTGGAAGCGTGGCCCAATATCGTAAAAACGCAGATTAAACCGTTGGTGGATCGCTATACGTTCCCGGAAACGGGTCGTTCCATTCTGCTTCTGGCGGAAGGTCGTCTGGTGAACCTTGGTTGTGCGACCGGTCACCCCTCATTCGTAATGTCCAACTCGTTCGCGAATCAGACGTTGGCGCAGATTGCGTTGTGGACGGAACCGGAAAATTATCCCCTCGGCGTGTACGTTCTTCCGAAAAAATTGGACGAAGAAGTCGCTCGTCTGCACTTGGAACAGCTTGGTGTGAAGCTCACGAAGCTCACGGAAACGCAGGCTGCTTACCTCGGTATTCCTGTTGAGGGTCCGTTTAAGCCGGATTATTATCGGTATTAATGAGTATAAAGAGAGATACGCTTTAGGAGTGAATCTCTTTATATAAACCGGATTGTATTGACAGAAAAGAGGTAAATTTGAGAAAATTTGCGCTCTTTTCTGTTTGTGTATAAAAGGATATTTAAAAATTTTCGATATACTATAGAAATTATCATTTTATCGCCAATTTGTTGTCAGCATTGCTAAAATAATAGATGTAGATAAAGTGTTAATTGCGAAAATTTTACACTGGAATCGTGTCAGAATTTTTCGCTAAATGTTTATTAGATTCGTATTTTACGAAACTAGCAATTTTCACCATTGCTTTAGACCATTTGAAATTTTATTAAAATTATTTGTTGCTTCTGCGCCACTTGTCAGTCCTTTCTCGGTTAATTGGGGAGATTGGGCTGAAATGTTATGAAAACTTGTCGCAAAAATCCGTTATTGACGAAATTGTGAAAGTTTTTATAAATTTAATTTATGGTGCATGAGCGACAGAATGAATCAGGAACTTTAAGGAGCTACAAAATGAGAACGAATATCGTACATGAAGGTGCTGGATTTCTTGAATATGAAATCCGTCAGATAGTTGAACGTGCCTACCATATGCGAGATATGGGTCTGCAGATTACGTGGGAAAATATCGGCGACCCAATTGCGATGAACGAAGAAGTTGCACCGTGGATTAAGGAAATTGTATGTGATCTGGTAAATCAGAATAACTCGTGGGGGTATTGTCCGACACGTGGCGTGTTGGAGACGCGAGAATTTTTGGTAGATCAGGTGAATATGCGTGAAGATAGCGTCAGAATTACACCGAATGACATTATTTTCTTCAACGGAACAGCTGACGCAATTGATAAAGTTTATGAATTGGTTCACCGTGATGCACGAATTTTACTTCCAGCGCCAGTTTATTCGACGCACTCATCGAATGAAAATAAACGAGGAGGGTATAAACCACTTCAATTCCGACTTGACCCGAAAAATAACTGGTTGCCGGATATGGATGAGATTCGGAATATCGTCCATTATAACCCGCAGATTGCAGGTATTGGGTTGATTAATCCGGATAATCCGACGGGGATTGTGTATCCGAAAGAGATTTTGGAAGAATTCGCGGAAATTGCGCGTCAGTATGGTCTTTTCTTGCTGGCAGATGAAATTTATGCACACATCTGTTATAACGGAGCGAAAACGTGTCACCTTTCGCAGGTGGTCCATGATGTGCCAGCGATTGCGATGCGCGGAATCAGTAAAGAATATCCGTGGCCGGGTGCCCGCTGTGCGTGGATTGAGGTGCTGAATAAGAATAAGGATCCGAATTTCTCGACGTATATTGATAGTATTTTGAACTCGAAAATGTTGGAAGTGTGTGCGACGACGTTGCCGCAGCTTTCGATTCCGCGCGTATTTGGGTCGCCGAAATATGCGGAACACTTGAAGACGCGTGCTGAGATTTTTGGAAATCGTGCGAATCAGGCGTATGATATTTTCAGTAAAGTGCCGGGCTTGATCTGTCATCGGCCACAGGGGGCGTTTTACATGAGCGTTGTGTTTGAGGACGGTGTGTTCCATCGTGGTCAGAAGTTACCGGTGAAGAATGCTGAGTTACGTTCATACATCGACAGTCTGTGTGAAAATGTGCCGGGTGATAAGCAGTTCGTGTATAATCTGCTTGGCTCGAAGGGAATCTGCATCGTTCCGCTGACCGGTTTTGCGACGGATATGTGTGGTTTCCGTGTTACCATGCTGAATACAGATGATAAGGTCCGGAACTCGCTGTTCCAGCAGATTGCGGATAGCGCGACGGAGTTTATTAATAGTTGATTCAGTAATCTTTCCTATAAGGAAGGATTGCTGAAGGTGATGGGTGGAACCCTTCTGGCTCCTCCTGAACCCTATAATTCCCCCCCAATTTATACAAAATAATACAGAAAAGACGTAAATTAAGAAAGTTTTGCGTTCTTTTCTGTTTGTATGTATATAGAGAACTATTTTGGGAAAGAAACGAAAAGGAATAGAAAGAAGTAAGAATGGAAAATACCGTTTTTCAGACATTTTCAACGCGGATTCTCTTACTTCTCGTGGCGGGCGGAACCGGTGCGATAAGTCGTTATTTTCTGTCGGCATGGCTGAATCAGGCGGCATGGTGCGGAAAACCGTGGGGAATTTTGGTTTGTAACCTCTTAGGCTGTTTCCTTTTTGGAATGTTGTCCGTTATTTTAACGCGGAATTTTTCGCCAGAAGTGAAACTAATTATTTTGACTGGATTTCTTGGAGCGTTTACGACATTTTCTACTTTCGCTTTCGACATCGTGGACTTACTGAACGAGTCGCGGTATGTGACGGCGTTTGCCAGCCTGTTTGGGCATAATTTTTTCGGAATCCTGCTAACCGCATGTGGATTGTGCGTTGGAAAATGGATTTCGTGATAGTTTTTGGGAGTTGGATTTTTGAGTTTTCTGAAGATTGGAGGCACCATGATTCGCTACTATCTGATTTCGTTGCTGATTGTGACCAGTCTTTCGATTCCGTTCGCGTGGAGTCTTTATAAAATGTCGTCGATTCCGACCTCCTCGCCGACGAGTGGAAATGTACAGAATGTGGAGAATGTAGGAAATGCGGAAATGTCGGGACCTACTGTTTCTGTGAAGGTGCGTGTTTATCCAGAACGGGTGAAGGACGCGGAAAAACATTGGTATAATGATCTGGACGCTCATAAAACGATTATACCGTCGTCGCTTATCATCGAGCCGATTCTTGGGAATTTGGAAACTCTGGATTTAGCGTGTCTGCGTGGCGTGGAGGATAAGAAGTGGTGGTTTTGTGAGAATCTGCGTGTGACGACGCCGGAACCGACTTTAGTTGTGATTTCGCTGCCAGTGCCGGAGAAATGCGAGGTGGAAGAAGTCGAGAAAATAAAGGAAGCTCTGTCGCTCGTGCGTGAGGCTTATATTCAGGAAATTGCGGGGGTAAACCGTGATCTGAATACGATGAAATTGGGTATATTTACGCGTTCATATCAGAATCTGGAAAAGAGACACGTTCAGTTGGCGAAACAGTGCGAAAATCGGGCGAATCGGCTGGAAATTGATGTGGAATCAGTTGCCGAGACGCTAAAATGGGCATGGGAGAAGGACTGGGAACGCAAAAAAGTCCGGAATCAAGAGATAAATTTCGAAAAATGCACGGAACTTCTGACCGCGCCTGATTTTTTGGAAGGGGATAAGTTGCCGCCGGCGGGAAAGACGCTGACAGAGGAACAGACGGAGAATGTCGTGCGCTTTCTGACGGTATTGGCGTTGGGAGAGAAGTCGGAAATCGTTGAAATAGAGAGAAAGAGCTGGGAATATCAGTATTCTTTGGAGCATGATTTCGTAACGGAAGAGGAAAATCAGTCGGGACTTCTGTCGGAAATGAAATTTGTGGCGGAAAAGTATACGGAAGAATTTACGGGAGAAATGCAACTTGTGCGCGAGAAGATGACTCCTGAAGTGTGGCAGAAAGAGGAAGCGAAACTGGAGCTGGAAGCGGGAAAACCGGCGGAAGCGCGGTATGTTGCGGAGATGTTACGGACGTTACGTCTGGAATTAAAGGAGAAAATGGAAACGGCGCGGGCGGATTTTGAAGGCCGAGAGAGGGCGTATCATGAGAAAATGGCATCCGCGACGAAAGATGAATTGAGCGTGTGGGAACTCTGGGAAACGCTCCAGCGGCAGAAAGTAATGCTCGGAATACTGGAAAAAGAGCGGGAAAAAAGGGAAAATGCGATAAAAGAAGAACTGTTTCTGGAAGCGGTTGGCGAGCCGGAATTTAAAAATTAAAATCAATGAATTTCCCACAGTGGAAGCTGTATAAAAGTATATACTGATTAAGTCATACGTTTAAAGTCTCCCCTTTCATCCTGAATATTTCATACCTGAAAAGGCAAAAAACATTAAAGCGTTATAAAATACGGAATGAAACCGACATTTTCATCGGAACGTTAAAATAACGCAATGTATTTTGACGCGGAAACAAAAACCATTAAATCTCCCACAGATTTTCACAGAAAAGAGTGAGATTTTAGGGAGTGAAAATGATTCAAGTCACCGAGTTTTCCGCTTTCCGGGACCCCGTATTTTTCAGCACTTCGCACAGAAAAGAGAGATTTCACAGACGGATTTTAAATAGCCATTAATATTAAAAAGTCTGTGAAATTCAGTGGAATCTGTGGGAGATTTAAGACCACTGGTTTCCGTGAAATCCGTGGGAGATGAAATATTTAGGTTAGGGGAGGCTATTCACTTAATCAGCATTTACGAGTATAATAGGAGTATGTATTATGAAACCAGTTGCTATCCTTCTCGCGGCAGGAAAAGGGACGAGAATGCGGTCGGAATTGCCGAAAGTTCTTACACCGGTCTGCGAGCGTCCGATGATTGAGTATCCGTTGGCGGCGGTTCGATTCGCGGGCGTGGAACGGATTCTCGTCATCGTTGGTTATCGGGCGGAAATGGTCCGGGACGTATTAAAGGACGCGGATGATGTGGAATTCGTTACCCAGACGGAGCAGAAAGGGACGGGGCATGCAGTTCGGATGTGTGTTCCGGCTCTGAGACGGATGTTGGCAGAAAATCCAGGCGTGGCACTTCCGGTAGTCGTGGCGGCGGGTGACTCGCCACTCATGCAGGGAGAAACGATTGCGGAATTACTGACGCACTGGGAAAAAGAGCCGTCTGCGTGTCTATTGGGGACGATTGTGGTGGAAAATCCGTATGGGTTAGGACGTATTTTACGTGATGCAGATGGAAATTTCATCGGAATTATCGAGGAAAAGGACGCGAGCGACGAACAGCGAAAAATCCGGGAAGTGAATCAGAGTTATTACGTTTTCAACGCGGTGGAACTGGTAGATGCTCTTGACGCGCTGACGCCGAATAATGCGCAGGGTGAATATTACTTAACGGATGTACCAGCGATTCTGCTTTCCCGGGGAAAAACTGTCCAGGCGCTTCCCGTTCTTCGGTCGATTGAGGCGATTTCGGTGAATACTCCAGAGGAACGGATGTTGGCGGAAAATGAAATGCGGAAATATCTAGAAAAGTAGGAGTATCGGAGAAAATATTCCATTAATTTTCTTAATATTTTCATAAAAGTTGGAGGAATTCCCATTTAAATAGTGTAAAAAAGTCGACGCATGGTATAAAATTGGTTAATGCCTGTGGGAGAGTTATATCGAAAATTCCAGTAAAAGAGGAATGTGTGGCCTGTAGGAGAAGGTGGAGATATAACAATTTTGAAGATTTTGAGAAATTTGCCGACTATTGACTTGAATATCCATAAATATGTGGTATAATAAATACAGGGAAATTTTTCATAGGTGAATAAGGAGGTCACGATGTCCCGCATTGGCATTTATATCGTTGCAATCATCGGAATTCCGCTTTTTATTCTTTCCTTTTTTCGGATTGATGTATTTACGTACAAGGATACGAACAAGCTGGAAAGAATCGTCATGACCACGAAAGAGGAGAATCTGACGGAGCAGTATCCGGCATATCCTGAAGGAATGGCGAAAGACGAGCGTCTTCAGTATAAAGAGGGCGTAGGCGGTCTGGGTATGTACGCGGTAAATCAGGTGAAAGACCGACTCAAGGCGAAAAAAGAAGAAGACGGTGCGAATGGAGTCTCACCGTCCCAGCAAGCGAATGTTCCACATCGTCCGCACTCGGTAGGAAAGCCGACGGTGGAGGAGACTTCTGGAAATTCGGCTGGAATTTCGGCTGAAATTTCGTATGGTGAGATTATTCTGGCTGGTTTAGGAGAGCCTGAGGCTGTGGAAGTGGACGCAAGTCCGGCGACCGGAATGCTTGCTGAGACGGATGTTATGCACGGCAATTATGTACCGGAAGTAAATATGCAACGAATTTCGCGTCTTTACAAGAGTGAAACCAGTATTTTAACGGGGTCATTCTCGGTGGATCCACTTCGTCCGGAGCATCTGAACCGGAAGGAGCTGAAGGAAGATTTACTTAATGTGGTGGCGCAGTTTGATCTGTTGGCCGTTCAGGGAATTTATACACAGGACTCGAAAATTTTCCTGAGTATCACGCGGGAACTCTCGATGAGAACCGGTCGCCCATATCGGCATGTTGCCTGTATTCCGTCGGGTGTGGTTTCGAGAAATCGGCCGGTACCGGTGTTTTTCTATGATGCGGATGCGTTGGAAATGGATCCGACAACGCTGAAATTGGTCTGTCGGCCGAATGAACCGTTTACGTTTCCCCCACTTGCGGTGAAGTTTCGGGTGAAAAAAGCACCGGCGGAGAAAGCGTTTACCTTTATTGCGGTAAATCTCCAGACTTATCCGAATTTTGAACTTCAAGAATTGAGTCATGTTCCGCGTCTGATTGCTAGCCTGAAAGATGATTCCGCTTCTGAGATTTTAAATCGGGAGGATGATGTTATTCTCTTCGGTTATTTCGGAGTGGAACCGCGACAGACGGTGGTGGCGGATGCTCGTTTTAATGAAACGTTGACATGGGCGAATCCTGATTGCCCGACGAATACGTTTGGAACGTTCAGTTATGTGGCGGAAAACATTCTATTTCAGACGGATCCGCTCTCGGAATATCAGGATAGTTCTGGAATTTGGGATCTTCGCCGACAGTTTAAGCGCGCAAACAAGATTCCATTCGATCATCACCCGGTCTGGGCATGTTTCAGCACTCATGAAGGTGGATTGGCCACGCCGTAAGGTGATTACGTAGGGTTTAGCACGCATAAGGTGATTTATCAGGTCACGCAGTGAAGTGCTTCAGAATCCATTATGCTGTAATCTTTTATCTTGATTGAAATAAAAAATCTCCCACAGGTTTTATGGATCTGCGGGAGATTTTATTCGGTTACATGATCGTGGTTCCATAACGATCGTGGCCTTAATTACGGATTTCCGCGGTTACTCTTACGGTAATTGTGGTATACTCTCTTACGGTAATTCACGTGGTGTACTCTGACGGTAAATTTTCGCGGTCACTCTCACGGTTCATTTTCACAGGAAAGTGCATTTGGCGTTACATCTTCAGGTAAGGCCGCCTGAATCCGTACCAGCGCGTCGGCCAGTGTTTTAATACGTTCACGCGCTTCATTCCAGTTTTCCATGACGTCCATGAACGCGAGAAAACGGAGTTCCGTGTCGTAATCGATTAGGTGTTCCATCCGACATGCGATTTCGTCCGCTTTTTTCTCGTCGATTCCGAGGATATTCTGATAAAAACGCTTAAAAGCGCAGTGTTTTCGAATAATTCTCTGTGCGAGAAACCGTCCCTCGAACGTCAGTGCAACCGGGCGATTGGGCTGGTACTCCACGAGTTGCATTTCTGCCAGTGTCCGTAGCGCGTATGACACCGACGGCATTTTCACTCCGAGCCGTTGCGCGATATCTTTCGTGTGCGCGTGACCGTGTTCGGCGATTAGTTCGCTGATTGCCTCGATATAATCTTCCTGACTTGAGGAAAGGTTCCAGTGATTATCCTGCATTTCCGCCTCGTGAATGTGAAAAATGAAAATAAAAGGAAAATGAAAGTAAAAAAACAAAAAAACAAAAAACATCTGTGATGCAGTCGCTATTAAAAGTTTTTTGAAAGGGGAGTTTGAGGGGGGAACAATTTTGCAAAAATGTTCCCTCCCTCACGAATGTTTATTGGTTTTGTTTCTAAACACCAACGCCAATTTCACCCTGTCGGGAGAAATCGGCTACTCGTAATGTCGTTGCGCCCGTGGGAAGAAAACATTTTTGCAAAATTGTTTTCTCCCCAGACCCCTCTTTCAAAAAACTCTTAATCGCGTTCTACGAACGCTTGCTTTTTATGTTTTTTATTTTTTTATTTTATGTGTTTATTTCAGTTGCTCTTTTTGCGCCTGAATCCGCTTCCGCCAGAGGTCCAAAACCGGCTCGATGTCCTTCAGGTCCGCCAATTCCCGTGAAAGCGTTGCGACGATTCCTTCCAGCTCCGCGCAGGTTGCTAGTGCGTGTTCTCGTGCCACGTCGGAACCTTTTTCTTGCGTGATCGTCGCCATTTCAGCCGTCAGATTCTTCTCAAAATCCTTAAATCGATACTCAGGATACTCCAGCGTTGCCTGTTTTCGCGCGAAAAATAACGACGCGCGCATCGGTTCCAGATACATTTCCTCCAGCCGACTGGCAGTCAGAGCCGTTTCCGACGGGGAATGCTCCGCAAGTTCCGCCGCCAACGCGTCCAGACAGTTCAAAATTTCCAAAACACGCGGACGGTCTGCCGTATTTTTCAGCCGCACGAGCGTATTTTCCGGCGCACGGAAACTTGCGGTTACCGGTAGATGATAAAATGTTTTCAACTCAGCATAAAGCACGTCGAACTCCCGAATCGTCGCCACCTGTCCCGGTCCCCAGACGAAATCGTAAATCGAATCGCGCAGCGTCTCCCAGTCGCACGTTTCCGGATTCCACGCCCACAGCCCGAACATGACAAGCGCGTATTCCGCGGGCCAGCCGTCGCACAGCGCCCAGAGATTCACCTGGTCGGTATACTTCGCCGCGTCGCGGATACGGTCAAATTCCGGTCCTCCCCATCCTGGCGTCATCGGCAACAGATTCATGTACGACGGTTTTCCATTTTTGCGTTGCGATGTGAGAAGCGCGGACGAGTGAATAAATCCCGCTTTCGGGTCAGGGTAATTGGTTTCACAATAATTAAACCACCAGCACGGTTTCTGTTTCAGTCCTATTTTCTGGCAGAGCGCGAGGTCTGCCGCACACGGAACACGGGTGAAAATCCAGTAACCGTCATTAAAACCGTCGATTTTCGCCATTTCGCGGTTTAACGCACGGTCAATATTCATGTATTCCTGCATTGCCGGGGTGAATGCCATTTGGTGACCGGTAATGGAGCGTTTTTTCATGTAATCCGCGACGAATTGTGCCAATTTTACCGGTTCTTTTCCACCGCCCGTGTCGTCCATCGAAACCCAAATTCCGTCGCACCCCAGCGCGAGAAGCGCGTCGAAAGTGTCCGTGATTTTTGAATACTGTTCCGCCTCCAACTTACACGAAACGGTTCCGTAAACGAACATACCACGCCGTTTAAACTCCGTAAAAACACGGTTAAAAAGCTCTTCATCAATCGGTTTTCCCGGCACGCACCCCATCGACGATTTCCGAGCTGGCATCATCACCGTCGCTGCCTGGTCAGGGTCGTCGCGGAAGTCGCTGAAGTTCAACCGTGCGTGCATATACGCGTCCAACTGTCCCGGCTGAAGATGATGCGCGATGACGGAATGCGGACGTCCCCGCCACGGAATCGAGGGCCAGTCACGCACCGTCGCGCAGAGAATTTCCGGCTGGGCTTCCGCGTCCGAAACGGGTTTTCGAATTAGATTAAAGAGTGCTTCCACACCGTAAATAACGCCACTTAAGTCCGCGCCAGTGATGGCGATTTCCTGTTTTGCGTGAGAATCCTCCAGAGTACGGAATTCAATTTTGAACCCGTTCCAGGGAAGATTTTCGCCGGATAGGGTCATGGAAAAGACCTGCGTGACGGATTCCGGGAGCGCGTCGGCGGCAAGAATCGGAATTTCACATTTAAATCGGTTCCGAATCAGTGCCTGTAGCCGTTCCTGCGCGTAGGGACACGCGTCATTTTTTAGAATCGCGGCGGTTTTTTCATTACCGAGCGTCCATGATTCGCCGATGAGTTGAAATTCTCGCGGACGTGGCACAATCGGGCATTTCTCCCCTGTCCCTGCGTCTTCCGCCACGCTAATTGGCATGAGAACCGACGAAAACGCGGTTAAAAGAGCGAGTAAAACCAGTGTAAACATAAGGCGGGTATGGGGCATGTTTCTTTCTCCTTTCGTAAGTCTTTTTTAGGAAAACGTTGATTAACTGGGAGGCGACGCGTCTCGCGTTGCGAAAGTGACGGAAAATACAAATTTTAGCCTAAAAAGCATCCAAAAATCACCGATTTCAGTCTAAAATCGACATTTTAAGGCACATCACAGCGACACGAGACGCGTCGCCTCCCAAAAACTCCACTTAATTGGTTCCTTTACCACCCGATTCCCAAACCGAAGTAAAGCCCATTCTTGTCACGAATCTGGAAATCGACTTTTTTCGCACCGGGCGTGCAGTTTTTCATCACGTCCGAGAGTAAAACGCGATATTCCGTCGGTGCTTCTTCTCCCAGCGCGGGTCCGTAATACCACTGAATCCGACTGTCGCAGAAAGCTCCGACGTATTGAATTCCGGCAGGCGCGGTGACGACGACTTCATCCGTCTCCTTGTCAAGATACGCTCGCGGTCGATTTTCATTATCCTTTCCCGCCAGAATCTCTTCTTTCACCGGCTCAGAATCCGCAAAAAAACGATTCACAACCAATGGATACGCGCTGACAGGTGCCCACATACCGATTTCGTCGTCGCGGAAGTCGTACCAATTCGGATTCCGCTTATGTGGTGCCTCACGGACGATAAACGCACGGTTAAATCGGTCATGTCCGCGCGTCATAATATCGTGTACATGATTCGTGTGTGGTAGGTCGAACGTGTGTCCTAGCTCGTGAAGTGCAGCACCCAGCGTCGTGGAAAGCGCCCCCCAGTAATTCGAACGTCCCACGGAATCGTCGTGAAAATGGTCCACGTCAATCGGCGTCGTGTCGGTCATTGCAACAACCGTCTCGTTCAGAGAATCCGGCCACGTAAAGAGGTCTCCGCCACCGAAAAGCGCCAGTCCTGCGCCACCGCCCAACGCAGTATGACCTTTCGGACGCTTCGTTTCCGCGTCGAATCGGGTATAAGCCGGGATGACGAGGTTCCGTCCATTATGCATCGGAAACTGCTCACGGATTTCGCCGTAAATCACACGATACCACAACTGGTCGTTCATGGCATAATACTCTTCCGCCGTCTTTTGCCCACGAAAAACGTGCACGACGACATCTCCGTTTTCGTCCAGCTCCAGATTAAACGTCTTCCGCCCGAAACCGAGGTCATTAAGTCGCTCAGCCGTGAAAGTCTGCATGAGTTTCATCGCGGTATCCAGTTTCCCACGGAAATTCTGCGGGTCGTTCTCACGCGGGGTCTGGAAGTCCGTCGCACCGGTCGAGTCGGTCATGTAAATAATGCGGACAACGAACGGATTTTCGTTCTTCTTGTACGTGATTTTAATCGGCTGAACGTGAGAGCCGGAAACGATTTCGAGCTGGTTTTCACCGGGGACGAGTTCTTCGAGGCTATCAAGCCTGTTTTTCGTACGTATCGGAAAACAGGCTTTTTTGTG
>JAUNAI010000080.1:0-9291 GCA_030527705.1 Planctomycetia bacterium
TGTTAAACTCTTATGACATGTTAAACTTTTACACGATTAAAAGTGCTGCGAGAACGTGACATGTACTGCCACCGAGGACGAATAAATGCCAGATTGGGTGCATCCACGGGAGTTTCTGGAGCGCGTAGAAGATGAAACCGACAGTGTAGGTAATCCCGCCTGCTAGAATGAGATAAAACTCAGTTGGTGTGAGGACGGAAATAACGACGGAATACTGCGAAATAATCAGCCAGCCCATGATGAGATAGAGAATGAGCGCAAATTTTCGAGATTTCTTGCCGAACATGAAACGTGAGAGGATTCCGATCGCCGCGAGTGCCCAGATAGTCCAGAACATCCAGATGCCGATGGATTCATAAAGGACAGAAAGGCAGAACGCGGAATAACTACCTGCTATTAGTACGAAAATTGCTGCGTGGTCGAGTTCCTGGAGCGTCGCTTTCACTCGACCTTCGGGGAAGGAATGATACAGCGTGCTCATCAGGTAAAGGAATAGGAGTGACAGCCCGAAGAGCGTGAAACCGAGAATAACCGGCCCACGCGAAAACCCCGTAACGTTTATGGCGGAAATGACCAGTAAAATCAGCGCGACGAGTGAAAGTAACGCTCCTACACCGTGAGAAACCGCGTTGGCAATTTCTTCACGGACGGAAACGGATGGGTGGAGTGGATAAGGGGGATTATTCATGTTTTTTCTCTGCTGTTGTTTATGTTAGTTAAATAATAGAGCCGAGAGTGTCCGTAATAAAATGACCTTCGAGAGCGTAATTAGTGATTGAGTAAATTGCCAATCAGCCTCATTCATTTAGCGTTCCCGACAGTTACCGCTTTTATCATTCTCGCTCGTATGGGTTAGAGCTTCATCATTCCCTAATTACGCTCGTTTCACTTGTTCCATTAGTGAGGCACTTATTACATTTTATATTATACGCCAACTTTTTTAAAAATAAACCCCTATCAGCTTGAGTTTAACGTTTTTTTTACATAATCGCAAAAGTTTTACATAAGGTGGCCGATTTTTTTCACCAAGCGAGAAAAGTGTGAAAACTGGAATAAACGGAAAAGTTTACGCAAGCATTTCAGGCGGTGTAACTGGGCGGAAATTCGGAATTTCAGGGAAAATCAGCAGTGAGAATCTTTTGCGGAAAGGATTTTTATGCCGATTTTAACAGAAAGTAGGAGGCGAATCATATTTTTAAGGAGGAAATCCCGATGAACAGCGAGACTACGGAAATGGATTACTTACAGGAACTGGCGAGCCGTCACGATGAGGTGATGGATAAACTGGATGAACTGGAAGCGAAAATTGCGTCGGTTTTGGATGAATATCTCGGAAAAGTCGAGACGTCCGTAAAGGAAATGGAACAGGAAATTGACGCAATTGCTGAGGAAAGTGGCGTACAGTTATGAAAATGAAAGAGAATCTTGCTCTGGTACACTGTCCGATTCATGGTTATATTTCTTTCGTTTCGACGAAAATTAAACGGCCGGAGGAACGGTACTGCGAGCAGGATCTCATCGACAGTCCGTGGGTTCAGCGTCTGCGGCAGATTCACCAGCTACAGACGGCGTGGTGGGTCTTTCCTGCCGCGGAACATACACGGTTTCAGCACGTTCTTGGTGTCATGTTTCTCGCAAGTCGTGCAGCAGAAGCGTTTTATGGAAGTCTGAAAGAAGTCTGTCCCGACGCTCCCAGTCGCGGATACGTGGAAACTCTTCTCCGTGTGTCAGGATTACTTCATGATGTCGGTCACGGTCCGTTCGGTCACTTTTTCGATGAACATTTCCTTCAGAATTACGGCCTCACGCACGAAACACTTGGTGCAGAGATTATTCGGACTGAATTGTCGCCAATTATCCGTGGAATAAGACGGAATCCGAATTCGGCGTTGGAACCGACTGAGGAACTAAATCCAGAACATGTCGCGTTCCTGATCGTTCGGCCACAGAATGACGTACAGATAGAAGCACGTTTTCCACGGTGGTTACACCTTCTTCGGACACTGTTTTGCGGGCTTTACACGATTGATAACATGGATTTCGTACTGCGAGATGCGTACATGTCTGGTTATAATATCCGTGCCGTGGATATCGAGCGTCTCTTTTATTACAGTTTCTTCACTGAAAAAGGCCTTACGATTGATGAACGTGGACTAGCGTCGTTGGCGCATTTTCTCTCGGTTCGTGGTGAACTTTTTCGCACGATTTACTTTCATCGGACGGTCCGCGCAATTGACCTTGCGTTGGAAGATGTTTTTCCAGAAAGCACGCCGTATTTCCTGTCAGGAGATGGGAATCCGCGTGAACATTTGGCGGAATATCTCGATTTCACGGAATGGTCACTTCTGGTCCGTACTACCCAGGAGTGGAAACAGTCTGAAGATCCGAAAAAACAGGAACTTTCTCACGCATGGACCGCGATTACACACCGTCAGATTCCGTGGCGGACGGCGGCGGAAAGGACGGTTTTTCATGAAACTCAGCGTGACGCGAACATGAGTATTTTCTCGAGTCGGAAGGTTTTCGAAATCCGTTTTCGGGAAGCGTTACCAAGAAATATGCGTGAGATTCCTCTACGCTTCGACGTAGCGCGTCATACGTATCGACCGGGAACTTCTGGACCGGCGAAATCGCAGAATTTCGTGCTCGAGACGAAAACGGGAACGCTTCGGCCGATTACTGATGAGGAAATCGTGCGTCGGTTACCGTTTATCAGTATGATCTGTCGTGTTTATGCATCGAATGCGGAGTATGACCGGATACTGAATCAGACGATGGATGAACTGTTACGGGAAAAGTCGCAAGATGAAGTAACGAATATTTAAAACATAAAATAAATAGTAGGATAATAAATAGTAAGCGACGCTGTCACTTACTATTTATTTTTATGTTTTCTTCTGAACATACCTGATTCAATCCTACTGGGAACACGGACATCTCGTCCGCAGAAAATATTGAGTGTTTTAAGACCCAATTATATATATATTATGTAATTTGGGAAAGAATTATTCCCTGAAAATTACCATTTTACCTATGATTACGGACGAGACGTTCGCGTTCCCAGTTAATCGGTGGTTACTTATGCTTTTATGGCTTCGCCAGCGCTTCTAATACCGCACGTCGCTGTTTTTTCAGAACATCCGGATTTCGTGTGAAATTCTGGAGGTCGGGAATTACTTTTTCACATAATTCTCGTGACAGTTGCGGATTTTTCTGGTTTAACTGCCAGAGAAGCTCATAATCTTCATATCCGTCACGGAGATTCGCTAGTCGCACACACCCAATCGGCATACCGTCTTTTCCTGGGTAAATTAACCGTCCGTCACCATAAATCTGCGTACCACCACAGTTCCACGACGTTTCCCAGTCCCAGAAAATCGAGCCGTCCGGGTCCATCGGGAGGTTATTTCCACACGACCAGATATTCATTCCCCAGTAAAGAAGTCCGTCATATTCCTGTTCGAACGCCTGCCAACCGAGAATTCGTCCCTCAATCAGCGGGAAACGTAGCATAATATTCGCGTAAGGCGCGCCTGGTCCGCAACAGATGTAGGACCAGACCTGCTGACCATTCTGACGGCACTCGCGCGCAGTTTCCAGATTATACACCGACGTGAGCGGGCACGCCCAGTCTACGTTCAGTTTCTTCATCAATTCTGGCTCCGCCTTAAAATACGCTGTCGTGAATGTCGAAATTTCCGGGAAGTTCTCTTTCACCATTCCGAAAAAGTCGGTCATTATTGGCTGATACTCGTCGCCACGTTCATCGAAAGTGTAAATGTACGCTTGCTCGCTGAGTCCCATTTTACGTAGTTTTTCGATGTACGGACGTAACTGTTCCAGAAACTTCTCTTTCTGCTCCGGTGTGTAAAACTCTACCGGTGCGTTACACTGCCACGGCGCGTTTCCGCGCGGAGTGACCATGTTTAGAATATTAAATTTCCCCAGTCCGCGACCTTTCCATTCTTTCAGAAGTTCCACGTTCGGCATTTCTGTCCGGGAAATATCCCCTTCCGGCGTCAGTCGGTTCCGGAGCATCATCTCACCGAAATTCCGACGCAGTGTGAGTAATCGTTCCGCAGAAATCGGACCTTCCGTCTTTTCATAAACCTCTTCCAGAAAACCGTCCATGAGCGCAAAAGCGTTTCCGAGATGTCCCTCTGGCGGAATCGTCACGGGATAAACCGTCACAGTCACAGGGATTTCTACCGGTTTCACTTTCTCAAGATTCACTGAATTCTCGGCTTTTTCCGCATTTTCACCGTTTTCTTGAGTCCCAGATATTTTACCCATTTCCGGCGTCCAGGTTACAGTTCCGTGATACGTTCCCGGCATGGTTTCTGGTGGAATAGAAACGGTCACCCAGAAAGACGCAGTCTGATTCGCCGGCACGATTCCGGAACGTCGCGGAAGGAGTGTGTCGGGATACCACATCGGCATTCCGTTTTTCTCCAGCGGATGCTCCACGATTTTCGGCGTTTTTAGATATCCGACCTGCTGCCATTCTAGTGTGGAAGCAGAGATTTTTGCGTTTGGATTATCCTTTGACACGAAATCAGAAAACGTTACCGAAACGCGCGGAATTTCGACGCGAGAATGAACCGCGATCTGAAAACTTTCTGATTCCCCACGCGCTGTGTCAAGTTGGACGGAAAAAGTTGTATTTTTCGGAGTATTTTCTGTCGTTTTTTTCGTTTCCGTGTTTTCGGCTTCCAGATTTTCTATTTCCGGAAGCGTATTCAGATATACGCGTTTCATGGAGCTTTCCAGCCACAGCGTGTACGGTAGGTCAGGTGCGGAATACGTTCCACAGCCGATTTTCGATGCCGTGTCGCACGTGAAGATTTTCTCGAAAGTCGTTTTTTCACCCTGTTTTACGCAGATGCGGAAGGTTTTCTTGGTTCCGGAATCCGTGTTTCCTACGTTTTTCGCGTTTTTCTCTGTCATCACATTCACGAAAAACGTCCGGTTATCCGACTGGAAATCGACGGGAATTGCCGTTTCTTTTCCGTCCGTAATCTGATACAGTTCTACGCTGAACGGTTCTTTATTAAAACGTGGATTCCAGTAAATCTGCCCGGAAATCGCGACACTTCCTTCTCCAGTCAGTCCACCGACTGCCCGAAAATTCTGCATTTCCGGTAACAGTTCACCAAAAAAGATGTCATCGAAACTCACTTCTCCACCATAATCACGGAAGAGAACGAAAATTTCCACCTTCTTAATCGGTTTCTCTGGCCAAATTACGTCCGACGTTTCATGCCAATCACGTTCCTCTTGTCGAAAATGCGCACGCGCACCCCATAATGGGGAATCATCTTCATAAAACGCGTCGATGTAAATGTTGAAATCATGCCGATTTCCTTCGAGTGCCTTCACTTCACTCTCCACACGCGCCCGCCCTCCGAATCGAATTGGCATGTAAATCGGCGGGTCGAAAATGAGAACCTGTTTCGCGCCGTACATTCCGCTTTTTCCGTTTTTTTCGGTTTTCACGTGCAGAAATCGGTTTCCGTCCTCCTCACGGCTTGTGATTTGACTTGGGGCGCCGCTATAAATCAGTTTCCACGGCGAATCGCTCTTACCGAGCGTCTCCATACCGCCGTCTTTCAGGAAATTCTTGGCGGTCGGAGCGGAAAAAAGGACGGTTTCTGTCAAAAATAAGACAGAAAACAGGATAATATAGGATTTTAAGTATTTTGTTTTCATGATAATTTTAGGTAGGAAAATAAATTTAAACGCTTTTTTTAAAGCCTTCCATTTTAGGGAAGGTGGCTCCGTAGGAGCCAGAGGGGTTGGGGTGGAATTTTCTAAAACGTTACTAAAATCACGTTTGCGCGATAGTCCTGAAAGGACTTCGTTTTACTAAGTACGGACTTCAGTCCGTAGTGGAGGTTAAATTCTAAACACGAACGCAAGATTCCATCCTGTCGGGAGGAACTTGCTACCCGTCTCGCTTCCACGCTCGTGGGGAGAAAAACCAAATACTCCTGATAGGAACGGTTAGTAAAATCTCGCTTCCACGCTCGTGGGGAGAAAACATTTTGAAATTTGTTTTCTCCCCAGACCCCTCTTTCAAAAACTTTTTAATCGCGTTCTGCGAACGCTTGCTTTTCTCGTCTTTTTTGTTTTTTTCTTTTTCTTTCTACTTCTTCAGTTCATCGACTCCCTTGAACCACTCCGGTCCAATTTCTCGTCCACAGAGGAAGTATTTCATGTCCGGGAACCACAAAATACCCTTACCGTTCAGAACCGTATAACTCGTGTAGAACGAATTCCCACCCTTACGCGGTGCGAAAAGCTGTGGCTCCGTGAACCAAATCGGCTGGTGTGCACCTTCAATATATTTTCCTGCAATCAGATATAACGGACCGCGAGCCTGATAGGCAGTCTTTTTTTCCGGGTTAAAGTTAAATGTGTTATGAATCAGCGCGAAATAGTAACCGCTACCCGCCTCGCATCCTTTCCAGTCATACATCGGTGCCGGAGAACGTGGGTGGAGGTACGGTTTTCCACCGTCACGGTCACGCAGAACTTCCGGACGAGACCACGTGCGCCCGCCGTCAGCGCTCACCGTCCAGTATGGATATCCACCATCCGTACGCATGAGAACGAAAAGCCTACCGTCGGGGAGTTTTACCGGAGCAGCTTCTTCACAGGCGTTCTGACCTTCAAAAACGATCTGGTCGCCCGTCAGACTCAGAATCTGGTCTTGCTCTGTGGAGAACGCGGTGATTTTTATATTTTCGACCGCTGGATTTTCGTCGATGTTCTCGAACTGCCAGAATTCAATTCCGCAACCGCCTTTTCCGTGGTGAGAAGAACCGACGAAATATTTCCCGTCGTCACCCAGTCGCAATGGACGCTGCCAGTTACACCAAGAGGTCGGAATCGCGACGTCATCTGGGTCTTTCCATGTTCGATTCAGTTTCACCATTTTCGGCGCGGACCACGTTTCACCGTCGTCGTCCGAGTAAATTCCGAAGCAGTCGCCACAGTGCGGACCACGGGAAGTCGTCTGCTGATTCCACAGAACGTAAATTCTTCCCGATTTTGAGACCATCGGCTGTTGCCAACTCGCGAGAAGTTGTGGATTTTTCTTGTTCGCGGAGCCAGCCAGAACCTGAACCGGCGTCCACGTCAGACCACCGTCAGCACTTTTAGAGAATGCGATATGCTGATCGATATCCGCTTCACGTGTTGCCTGCGTCCAGAAGGCAAGAAGGAGATTCTCTTTTTCAATTACCTGAAAATGGTCATTATATGTGTCACCGAGCGTCATCGCATCACGTTTCGGCGTGTAAACTACATAATCTGGTGTGTTAACCAGAAGATTCGTGGCATAACCATTAAACGGTTCCGGAGCGTTTTTAAAAGATTCTGCAATTTTCTTTACGTGCTCAGACTGCGCTAGACAGAGAGACGTACCGAAAATGAATAATACAGATAACGTAAACAACATCATTCCGGGACGTGCTAGGAATTTTTGTGACTGATAGGTCATGGTAGGTTCTTTCTATAAGGAAGGAACGTGATATTTTAAACAGTTTTAGCTTCTATAAACGCTGATAAAGTCTCCCAGATACTCAGCGTCTACTTATAGAGGTTTTCAGAAGAGATTTTTCTGGATATTTATCCCTGAAAACCTATTACTTGGATTTCTTACCCGTTTTCCAGTGTTTCACGGACGTTCGTGAGGAATTCATCGACGTGTTCCCGTTTTTCGAAACCAACAATCATGGTATCTACAGAACGTAAACGCGTTACCGCAGCGGTCGACGCTCGGCGTCCTTCCGGTGTCTTAATCGTTCCCTCTCCAAGAATCTTCATTGCGATAATCCCTTTCCCGTTCGCTTTCGCGCGGTTAATCAGGCTCACGTTTTCGTCCCAGGAACCTTCCATACGCTGATTTTCGGTGTTAATCCGCATGTGCATCACATCCACCCACGGCATTTCCGCCGCGATTTTCGCCGCTCCCAGCGAGTGACACGACACGCCGTGTGCCCGAATGAGACCTTTCTTTTTCAGCATTTCTAACGGCTCGAACTGATACTTCATCCGTTCAACCCACTCCAGATTATAAATGCAATGAAGCTGAACGAGATCGATATAATCCGTCTTCAGTTCCTTTAAAAATCGTTCAATCAGAATATCTGCTGTCGGTCGTTCCGGTTCAGGAATTCCACCACGCTGACACCAGATTTTCGTTCCGAGCGTGTAAGAATCACGTGGCTTATCCGCCAACGCCTCCGCGACCAGTCCATGCGTTCCGTACATGTCCGCCATGTCGAAAAAACGGATTCCGCAGTCGTAGCAGTACCGAATAATGTCAAGTGCCTTAGCGCGGTCCATACGGGTCAAGTTACACTGCCGATTTCCTCCGTGAACGCCTGTTCCCAGTCCGATTCGGGTGGTTATAATGTCCGGCGTAAGATGAACCTGGGCGACCGGATCTTTCGAGTCCGTCTGCGCGGCATGAAGGTTAAACGGCTGGGAACTCACTCCGGTAGCGGCTCCGATTCCAGCAAGTGTCGTTCCTAAAAATTGACGGCGTTTCATGACGGACTCCTTTCCGTGACGCACTGCGTAACACGTATGTGGGGTAGGTTAAACAGTATATATGAAATTTTCTGAATATCTCTATTGTACACCGACCGTCTAGAGTTGTCAAGGGTTCTGAGGAAAAAATTTTTTAAAGTCTTTAACTAGTCGCTGATTAAGTCGCCTCCTATAAAATGAAAGAGGGGGAGAGGGGAGGACGGAGGAAGTAAGTTTTAGGCTAAATTTATTATGTAAAATGTCACCTTTTCGGGAGGAACTTGCTACCAGTAAGACGGAACTGCCGTGGGGAGACAACATTTTAACGGTTGTTTCCCCAGCTCCCTCTTTCAAAAACAGCTTGATCGCGACTACGTTGCAGGTATTTAATCAGCGTGTACTAATGAAAATACACTACCTCTGAATCTGAATGCCGTCCGTCTCATGATTTACCCGGATTCCACCGGGAAAAACGTGTGCATGGGGAATTACGTCCGTTTTATTTAATTCACGCATAAGAAACATTTCCGCCAGGAGTGTCCATTCTTTCTGTCCCATTTCCTGTTCTGGAAACCGTTCCCGACGCCAGAGCTGCCGAAAGAATTCCGTCCAGAAAAAAAGGAGCTGATCACTGTCCAGCGACTGATAAAATTCTGCTGAAAACGGCATTTTCTCCGCCTCAGGAAGACGTACATGTAGTATTTCGGACGTGTTACTTCTTCCGCATTTTTTCGTGTTCTTTTCCTTTTCCTG
>JAUNAI010000080.1:9301-14501 GCA_030527705.1 Planctomycetia bacterium
TTCTTTCTGGGTTTCTTTCTAAACGATCCGTTTTAACAAAAATTCTGTCTGTGAGTCGAGAAATTTCTGGGTGGCTTCCGCAAGCGTTCCGAGACGGACAAGTGCCGTGTCGAGTTGCGGATTAAATGCTGACCGGAGTTGTGGCAGAACCTCTTGCCGAATCCGATTTCGTGTCATCTCCGTGCAAAAATTACTGGAATCTGTCCGCCACGTTAACTTTTTTTCTGTGAGATACTCCAGAATCTCTGCTCGTGAGAATGATAAGAGCGGACGAATTAGTGTCACTGCTGAAAATTCCGACGGATTTTCTCCCTGGTTACCTGAAGAATATCCCCTGTTTCGTGTCTTTTCTCTTGGATTCTGGAAATTCATTACTGAATTTAGTGTCCGTTTCCGTGCCATACCGGCTAAACCTGCGATGCCTGTGCCACGGAGAATACGGTGAAAAATCGTCTCCGCCTGATCATCCCGGTGATGGGCAAGTGCAAGATAACGGCATCCTAGTTCCAGCGCGGTCTCCGACAGAAATTCGTACCGTGCTCGCCGTGCGTCGCTTTCCAGACCATCTGCCGTTCGAGAAATGTCCAGCGCGCGCGTAATGAACGGAATTTCCAGTTTTTCACAGAGTGTTGCCGTAAATTCCACGTCACCGTCTGATTCTGCTCCCCGAAGTTGGTGATTCGCGTGCGCTACGTATATTTTCAGGCCGAAACGCTCGCGGAAATGATGAAAGAGCGCGACCAGTGCTGTACTGTCTGCACCGCCGGAAACGCCGAGCAGAATCCGATGCGCATTCCAGCGATCAAGCGGATTTTCTGTGATAAATTTTTCCTCGAGCGGCAAGTTTTTCATTTTATACCTTTTATATCTTAACTAGTGTGTATTAAATAAAATGTATTAAATTTACACGTTATCATGTGTTAAATAAACGGTTAATTATGAGTTAAATTATATCGCTATTTTTATGTATCGCTATTTTTAACATTCCACTTCTTATACCGAGTTATACTCTATAAATACCGAGTTGTCAAGAGTGAGAGGGACGGTAAAACGGAATTTCTACACTTTCACGACGGAATCGGTCATTTTTACGGAAAATTCGCTAAAAGAAGAAAATTTTTCCAGAAAATCGGGGTGGGGGCTTGTAATTCTAAACGCACGGGTTATAATACAGTATACTAGTAATAATGAATACCGGTTCCGTTTTTGACCGGCAATCAAGAATGAGGAGTATTTTATGGCCGACTCACCGCAGACGATGTTCAGTCAGATTGATGTTACCAGTGTCGTTTCATCTCCCACGCCCATTAATGAAAAAGAACGTGCGGAACAGCGACACTCGGAACTTGTCAGCCTGCTACGTGAGTTAAACATGCACCAGAAACGACAGAATGAAATTCTCGTGCAACTTCTGAATCAGCAGATGGCCGCTCAACGGCAACGTACGAATGAATTACAAGCATGGCGGAACGCCCATCCGGAACTTGCGCAAGGGTGCCGAGAATTACTTAAGAAAATGTCGGAGATGCAGGTTTCTTACTTTACGCGGATGTGTGATGATTCTCACGAAAATAGTGAGGACTGGGAGTACAGCGAGTTCATGTTTAATGATTTCATCGATCGTTTCGGACCGCGCCTCGTTCATATGAACGGTCTGATGCAGGCACTCGCGCAACTCGCCACGCCACCAGAGCAGAATAAATAGAAATTAGAAACAGAATCGAAAAACAGAGAAAAATGTTTTATATCCGACGCACTATAAATTTCCGTTTTTCTGTGATTAATCTCTCACTGAAATAATTTCCGACAGGAACGCCTGAGGCGAAATCATAAAGTGCGATTGATATGAGTGTTTTTTCTTGTTTTAATTAAAATAAAAGTCAGGAGGATATGAACGACCTTCTGACTTTTAGGATAAAATTTTGGAATTTAATCTTTCTGCTGTTCTTCTGGAAACAGTTTTTCGTGGAACTGGTTCACCACTTTACTGAAAACCTCTTTCTCTTCAGGAGTAATTCCTGTATAAAGTTCCTGAATATGCTCATCCATTTTCGCACGGAAAGCGTTCATGATACTCATTCCCAAGTCGGAGAGTTTAATACATACTGCTCGCCGATCTGTCTGGCTCGTGATACGGTGAAAAATCTTATTCTGAACCATCGACTCCACCAAGACCGACGTAGCGGGGACCGTCATATTCATGCGCTCGGCCAGTTTTTTCAGACTCACTCCAACTGGGGTATTTTCTGTGAGTAAAACCACGGCTACCATGACTTTTTGCTGTCGATAGGTGAGTGACTCCATCAACGCAATATTCTTTTTCGAAGTTGATGTCTGAAGTATCAGCTGACGGATTTTATCCGCAACACTAAAAAATTTCATAAACGTATCGTCTCTGTATGGATCCGAAGTCATGATTTTCTCCGTTTGTGATACTCTGTGCAACTTGCGCAAAACGCCAACCTAACATAATACTAACAATTATTCTATAACGATACCATTTTTTGAAAAAAAGTCAAGTATGAAGTCCCCTTTTACTCCCAATTTTTTAAAAATATTAAAAAATAATTTCTAAAAAGTAAAATTTTCTGAACTGCAATTTTTATTTCTTGCTAGTGGTATCCTTTTCCATGTCATTTTCTGGATCTGGAGTAAAGCGGTAACCCGCGTTGCGGTAAGTTCGGAAATATAACGGTTTCGCTGGATTCTGCTCAAAAATTTTCCGTAATCGCAAGATAAATTGGTCAGGAGCCCGTGTGTTCATCGCTCCCGGCATCTTCCAGACTTTTTCAAGTAATTCTTCTTTTGCAATCAGGCGATTCGCGTTCAGGATAAAGTATTTCAGAAGTGACATTTCCAGTGAGGTAAGCCGTACCGTTTTTTTCGGTGTCTGAACTTCCAGCGCGTTAAATTTCACGACGGCCTCACCAATTTTCAATTCAGCTGGTAATTCTGAATGTGTTGTGTTTTCCGATATCATTCCTTTTTCTGTCGATTTCTTTACACTTTCATTCTCCGCGTCTTTCTCTGTTACATATCCGACTAAATTTTTATTTTTCGACGCACTGTGAATCTCTTTCAGTTTTAACATGTTTCGGATTCGTGCCAAAAATTCCTCCAACTCGAACGGTTTCGGCATGTACTGATTCGCGCCCGCATCGAATCCTCGGGCTTTATCTTCCGGCAGAGTGCGAGCTGAAAGGAACATAATCGGAGTTGTAATTCCTTTTTCACGAATCTGGGAACAGACTGAATAACCATTTAGGCCCGGAAGCATAATGTCCAGAACGATGACGTCATAAGCGGTCGGAGTGTGAAGAATCTGCTCTAGTGCCTCGGCTCCGTCATGAATTAGCGTAACCTGATAATTTTCGTGTTCCAACGAAAAGCGGATTCCGACGGCCAGATTTATTTCATCCTCTACCACCAGTACGTGTGGTTTCATTTCCGAATATTCTGACGGAGCAGGGGAATTCTCTTTCTGTATGTTTTCTGTATGTTCAAAATTCATGGAATCACCTGTTTCAGGGAATTTATGATTTCTGTCTTAAGTTCTCGGGTCGACTTAAATTTTATGGAACTACGGATTAAAAAGCCTGACCTAATCGGTATTAGGTACGTAAGTTTCTGTTTTATTATGTGTGTAAGTTTCTTCTTTCGTCGCAGTATTTACCGGAAGAAGAACGTAAAAAATGGAACCAGGACCATGTTTATTTTCACGGACGCGGATTTCACCATCGAGCTGACGGAGGCACATGCGGACGATATAAAGCCCCAGACCGGTTCCTTTTCGGCGCCGTTCCAGTTCACGGCCGAGACGCACGAAACGCTGAAATACTTTTTTCCGCATTTTCGGTGGGATTCCGTTTCCATTATCCGTAATTTTTACCGCGATTTTTTTTTGACCCATCCGACGGACACGGATTTCAACCTGTGGAGGTTCTCCTCCGTATTTAATGCCATTATCGATTAAGTTTCTGAAAATCATCTCTAACGGTACACGGCTGACGAGCATTTTCACATCATCACATGCGAGCTGAATCTGTTCTGGTTTTACATGGTGTAACGTGACTACGGAGCGAATCGCACTTTCCAGCACTTCTCGCAGATTTACTTCTTCCGGGAATTCACCAATCTGGTGTCCTGCCTCCAGTTGACCCGCACGCAGAACTTGATTAATCAGCGTGTCGAGACGCTCCAGCTCTTCCATCATTCCGCTATAAAATTTCAGTTTTTCCTCTCGGCTGACTTCATACCGCGTGAGTGTCTGAAGATAAAGTTTCAACGACGCGAGTGGTGATTTTAACTCATGCGTTACGCTGTTAATGAAGTTACTCTGGCGACGGTTAAGGTTAATAATTTTAATGGATAAAACCAGATACGTAATTGTGCCGGCTAGAATCAACGAGAGAAACAGTGACCCAATCGGCAGAAAAACCCAGTACATACTGGAATGCGGACGATTTTCTGTCGCAGCAAAAACCGTTGTGAGAACCCAACCGACGATGAGCATCACGAGCAACACTATCATGATAACCGCCAGCGTGATCGGCAGTTTTAGGGAGGTTCGTGGTGATTTCGGTTTCGTGGACATAATTATTTTCCGTGTGTTTCTGTTTTCAGGGAGAAGGGATACTTATACGGATTCCACTTTTAATTTCAGGAAAGGAATTTCCTTTCAGCCGTCGTTTCAGTAGACGAGAAACAGCGGAAAAAGCGGAATTTTATCATGCGTCGGGTATAAAATAGTGAAAATACTTCTTCCAAAAATAATTCAATTTCTTTTTCATGGAAGATTCCGATAGGCTGTTCGTGTAAACACTCCCTGATATTATTCGTAAAAAATCCATAATGGTTCATAATATTTTTCGGTAAATGACGTAAATTTCGGCGGGAAAAAGAGAGAAAAAATAGTTTTTTTACATAAAAATTACAGAATGGTAAGAAATCTGCTCTTAGTGTCTATAAGTAGACGCTGAATAAGTTGTACTTTGGGGAGATGACGTGTCTCGTGTCGCTATGATGTGTCTTGAAATGTGTGGATTTTAATCTTAAATTCGTGATTTGGGATACTTTTTAGGCTCAAATATATATTTTTTTGGTTACTTTCACGACACGAGACGCATCGCTTTCCAGTTAATCCGTATATCCATAAAGAATATAACCGGTTTCCAAGAAAATGGATTTATTTTATTAAATT
>JAUNAI010000004.1:0-38703 GCA_030527705.1 Planctomycetia bacterium
CCAGTTGGCATTCCAGCTGGCATACCAGTCGGCATTCCCATCGGAGCCTGAACTGGTGGTTGCATCGGTTGCTGTGCCATTCCCATCGGATATGCGTTGGGCATTCCTGCTGGCGGATACATCGTCGCACGCAGTTGGGTGTCATAGGCAGTCCGTTTCGTAGCATCCAGCAGAACCACACGCGCCGCAGAAAGTTCGTTGAGCAACTTCTGGGATTCTTTGGAGTGTTTCCCGCTTTGGAACGTTCGAATGTGCGCCATCTGGCGATCTGCCGCGTTGGAAATCACATCCTGATTACTTTCAAATAACGGAATTCCGAGTAATCGATAATGGTTCGGCGGCTGTTCTGCCGGCGAAATTCCTAGCCAGGTATGGTACGGATCAAATGCGTTTGACATATAACGTTCTCGTGCGTTCTAGGAAAAGAATTAAGGTATATCCATGACAGAAAGACCCGACGTGGCAATATCTTTACGTGGGTCTTCCGTGTCTGGTTCAAAAACTGGCGGATTGGACGAATTTTAGGACGACCTCAATCCAAGATATATTTTACCTTTTCTTTAGTAATCTGTAAAGGGGTGGGGGACTGTTTAATAAAAATTTTTTGCGTTATATGGATAGATTGTAGGGTTTAGTGGGTTTATGTCGCATTTTAAACATTTTATGATAATGGTTGCTGTTTTTTTATAAATTTCAAATTTTTTTTAAATTCCCCCCTTGACAATTGAGGTGGGGGAGATAAAATGGATAATGTTGGCTGGTGTGGTCAACGATATAGAGCAATGATTTTGATAACTTGGTGAAAGGTACCATATGAAATCGACAAACGAAATGCGTAAACAGAACATGAAACATCAGTCCCTGCGTCTGGAATCCTTGGAAACCCGTCAGCTCCTGACTGCGAATATCGGTATGGATATTACCGATTGTGCTGAGCACTTTGCCGAATACGTGCAGGACTGGGCTGAAAATCTCGGCGACGGTGCCGAAACTTGGGCTGACAACATCGCTGACAATGCAGAAAACTTCGGTGACAACATCGCTGACAAGGCTGAAAACTGGACTGACAACATCGCTAACAAAGCTGAAAATTGGGCCGGCAATTTAGTCGAAAGTTTTAAAAATTACATCCAGAATAACGGCGTTACTGATGCTACGAAACCGGGCATTGATGACGAAATGATGGTGGGCCAGAAGGTTGATGCGAAAGCCGACGGCTCGAGAATCAGCGTCTCTGTGAACGATCTGGATTCCGGCGATTATTATGACTGGTGCACCACTTTCTACGGCAAATACAATGCAGAAACTGGAACTTGGGAAGATTTTAATAGCACCTCTTCCAATATTCTGCATTTCATGAATGTTCGCGACGGCTCGTATACCACGAGTTTCAAAGCGGAAGCTGGTGAAGTGTATATGGTTTTCTCGATGATTACCGATAGTCATATGAGTAGCAAAGACGCGGATGCGATTTGTGCTGAATTCGAAAAAGATATTAACGCTGCAGCGGAAAAATATCTCGACAAAATTTATGGCCATTCCGCTGATATTGTCGCGGTTCATGACCTTGAACTAAACGAAGTTCCGAATTCCGCAACGGAAAGTTCTGTTAGCTTCTCCTTGGATGGTATTTCCGGCGCTCCTTTATCTGCTGTCACCGTTGAAGCAAAATTCAATGATGCGAAACAGAGCACGATTTACACTGTCGAAGAATTATTCAAAGATGTTTACACCGAAACGACCGTTGAAGATGCTGCCAATCTTCCGAGTGGAACCAAACAGTATGTGTCGCTTGACGGTGAAAACTTTGTCTGGATGGAAACTGCTGAAGAAAGAGATGCTTTCCTCGCCGAAAACGCAAATGCCAAATTGTACTATATCTCTGGTCAGGAGTCGCTTGGTCTCTGGCTCGTCAACGAAGCTGGTGAAGCGTGCTACGAAATTGCGGTCGATGGTTTCGTTGTGACAGTCAAGGGGTTGCAGGCCAAAAAAGATCAGGATGTTCGGATTACCATCAGTGCTGCTGAAGACACTGCTGCCACCACCTCCAATTGGTGCAGAATGGAAACGACGGGTGTTCAGAAAGCTACTGCAACCGAAGTTAAAGCCGAACTGGTTGATGGTGCGCAGTCTGACAGCGTCCTTGTGACGTGGGTGGGTGAAGAAGGTGATACCTACACCATTAAATACACCGATGCGAACGGTAAAGAAAAAACCGCAACCTGTAAAGCGACCACGAAAAAAGTGGTTAAATACACCCACGCTGACAAAGAACTTGCGGACAATTACGTTGCGTTCGACGCCGATGGCAATATCGTGAACACTGCTGAGCAGGTTGCTGTTACCTACAAACTCATGTCTGAAGTTAAAGCTGAATTGGCGGAGAAAAACGAGGTTCTTCCGGAAGGTACGTATCAGTACATCAAAACGACCACCTACGAAGGTTCCTTCGTTGTTGACAATCTGAAAGCGGACACGAAATATACGTTCTCCGTGATTAACAACGGTGATCGCGATTTCGATGACAGCGTTGCTGTGAAATCTAATGAAGTGACGACGTGGGCTGAACTCCGTACGCCGATCGCCATTAAAGGCACGACCACGGATACTTCCGCGACGCTGAAAGTTCTGAACTGGGAAAAACTCGATCTGGAAAAACTCGAAGGCGCGAAAGTTCTCGTCTCTTACGTTGTTGACGGTACGACCGAACTCGCTGGCGCTGTGACGTTCGTTTATGTGAATGGCGAGTGGACCTCCACGAACAAGGGTGTGAATGCGAAACTGAACGTTCTGCGCAATGGTAATGCGGAAATCGTTATCGGTGGTCTGACCGCTGATACGAAATATGATTTCAGCATTGCGACGGTTGCCGATAAAGCGATCAGTGGTAAAGTTGAAGAAGTCAACAACGTGAAAACCCGTAAAGACGCCAATGATAAACCGACTTGGCTGGAAAATCTGGGCAACTTCCTGACCAAGGGTGAAGAGTCCAATTCCATTACGGTCAACTGGGAAGGTCTGGCTGGTAAGAACTACACCATCTCTTACACCGATATTGAAGGTATCACCCGTATCGCTACTGCGTTCGCCAAGACGGATGCTGAAAACATTGGCAAGTATGTCATCAATAATCTGAAACCGAACATGGAATACATTATTTCCATCTTCACGAATGAAGATAAAGATGGCAGTATCAGCGACAAGATCACCGACATCCTGACCACAAAAAGCGAACTGAAGACCCCGATGGCGATGAAAGATGCTACAACGGCGGATTCGGCTACGCTGAAGGTTTACAACTGGGACAAGATGGATCTTGAAGCGAAAGACGCGAAACTGCTCGTCTCTTGGGCGGTTGACGGAGCGAACGAACTCACCGGTGCTGCGACCTTCGAATATAATGAAGAGAGCAAAACTTGGACGACTAAAGATAAGAGCGCGAACATTGCGACTCTGAAAGTCGTTAACGGTAAAGCGTACATCACGGTGAATGGTCTTATGGCCAACACGAAGTATGACTTCACCATTCAGGCTGTTGACGGTGACGCCACCAGTAAAGTGGAAAAAGTCAACAACGTGAAGACGGAAAAGACTTCCAACGCGAAACCGACCGATGTGGAAGTGGAGCTGAGTCTGGAAGAACCGTCCTCTACGGCGATTGTGACGTGGAACGGTGAAGTTGGTCAGAAATACACCATCACCTATACCGACGCTCAGGGTAACACCCGTACCGCGACGAAATATGCGAAAACCGACGCGAATGGCGTTGGTCGTTATGAACTGGACGACCTGAAAGATGGAGCGACTTACACCATTCAGATTCAGGCTTCCAAAGACAGTGACGGTAGCGCGAGCGATTTCGTTGAAGCTGGTGAAGTCACCACGTTGGCCGCTCTGAAGAAGGCGATCGTCTGCCGTACAACCTCCACGAAAGATAGCGCGTCCTTCATCATCGCGAACTGGGGCAACATGGATCTCCAGGACAAGAACGCTGAACTGATCGTGAAATACGGCGAAAATTTCGTCACGTTCACCTACGACGCGAAAGCTGGTTGGACCTCCGACGTTGAAGGTTGCACGCTGAACGCGAAGAAGAGCATCGCGACTGTCGTTATCGGTGGTCTCGAAGCGAACACGAAATACACGGTTGAATTCGCTTCCATCGTTCGTGACAATGGTGCTGTGATCGCCGCCAGCGATATTCAGGAAGTCAGCACTCGTACCTCCGGATCTTATTCTTGGAAGTGGTGGAACTAGTTCTGAAAATCCCGTTCTCGCGTAAGTGAAAACGGAATTCCGGAAATGAGAGAAAATCCTCGTTGGAGACTTTTTCTGACGAGGATTTTCCTTTTTGGGGAAGAAGTCGAACTTTTTTCGTAAGAATTTCGCGAATGAATGGATTTTTTCGGGAAAACTTTCCAAAGAATTAGGGAAGAACCGGGGGTGCCCCCTTGATTTTTTTGGGTTTTTCAGGTATCCTGAAGTATATTTTAATGAGTTGTTAGTCTAATTTGGGAGAAACATTTCATGCTTAAAGGAAATGCTATTATTGGTCAGAGTGGCGGTCCGACGTCGGTCATTAACTCCAGCTTGTGCGGCGTCATTCAGGCGTGCGCGAAGTTCCCGGAAGCTATCGAGAAAATCTACGGTATGCGCTACGGTATTGAAGGTTTCATGAAGGAAATGCTTATCGATTTAGGTGCCGAGCGTGCTGAGATCGTTGAAGGTCTGAAATCCACGCCGTCCAGTGCGTTGGGAAGTTGCCGACACAAGATGCGCGATGAAGATTTCCCCGTCGTGCTGGAATTGCTGAAGAAGTATAACATTCGTTACTATTTCCTCATCGGTGGAAACGACACGATGGATACGATTCACCGTATTGAAGCGTATTGCCGTGAACAGGGTTACGACCTGATTGGCGTCGGTATTCCGAAGACGGTCGATAATGACCTTTTCGCAACCGACCACACCCCTGGTTTCGGTTCCGCGGCGCGTTATGTTGCCATGTCCGTCATGCAGGCGGGTATGCTCGCCCGTGACATGAATCATGTGGACCAGTTTGTCATTTTCCAGACCGTCGGACGTAGCGCCGGTTGGCTTCCCGCCGCGGCTGCGTGTGCGAAACGTGCAGAAGACGACGCTCCGCATATCATTCTTCTTCCGGAACGTCCGTTCGATACCGACAAGTTCCTTGCCGAAGCGAAATCGGTTTACGACCGTTATGGTTGGGTGAGCATCGTATGTGGTGAAGGCGTCTGTTTCGCGGACGGTACCCCGATTAGTGCGACGAGCGTGAATGACCGTTTCGGTAATAAAGAATTTGGCGCGATGGGCGGTACGAGCGCGGCGTTGGTTCTGCACCAGCTTCTCTCCAAGACATTCGGCTGGCGTGGTGAGTTCCAGGTCACGGAATCCCTCCAGATGAGCGGTGCGGACCGTGCGGTAGCTGGCGACATCGAAGAAGCCTACGCTTGCGGCGCACGCGCTGTGGAACTGGCGGTTCAGGGCACGAGTGGCGTGATGGTGACGATTCAGCGCGATTCGAATTCTCCGTATACGTGGTCGCTGGGGACGGCTCCTCTGCGTGAAGTGGCACTTGGCGAGAAACCGATGCCGGATGAGTATATCTGTGAAGATCGCAGTTTTGTGACTGATGCGTGCCTCGAGTACCTTCGTCCGCTGGTTGGCGAGTTGCCGAAATACGTGCGTTTCGAGGGGTAAAAAACAGAATAAATCCCTGCGACGCAGTCGCAACTAAGAGTTTTTTGAAAAGGGAGTTTGAGGGGAAAGCAATTTTGTAAAAATGTTTTCCCCTCAAGAACGTCACATTACGACGGATTGAATGTTTCTCCCAGAACACACACGATTAAAGGAGAAAAGAAGCATGTTTTCAGGTATTGTCGAGAAAATGGGAACGATTGCGAAAATCGAGATGGAAGCTAACGGTCCCGGTTGTCGGCTGGTCATTCGTGAAGCGAAAATCGCGTCGGAAACGAACGTTGCGGACAGTGTGGCGATTAATGGTTGCTGCCTGACCGTCGTGGAAAAGAACGGCGACGAGTTGGGATTTGACGTTGGTCCAGAATCGCTTGCGCGGACGAATCTCGGCGAGAAAAAAGTTGGCGATGCGGTTAACATGGAGCGTGCACTGGCGGTTGGCGACCGTCTCGGTGGGCATATCGTTTCCGGTCATGTTGACGGTACTGGCGTTCTTCTGGAACGGAAAGATGAGAAAGAGTGGTCTTTCTTCAAGTTTGGCATCTCTCATGAAATCGCGAAACAGATGGTCGAAAAAGGTTCCATAGCAATTGATGGCACGAGTCTGACGGTCTGTGAGGCGGAACCGGACTACTTTACCGTCGCACTGATTCCGTTCACGCTGGAAGTTACGACGCTTGGAAAAATGCAGCCCGGTGACCGTGTGAATCTGGAAACGGACATTCTCGCGAAGTATGTTCAGCGTCTCGTGGAAGCCCGTGCGTGGGACGACGGTCAGACAGATTTAGGGAAATAAGTAGCCTAAGCATAATCGTCAGATAGCCTATAATGGAGGCGCTGAGTGCTCGTTTTAGTCGTTCCATTATAGGCTCTATAAATGAGTCGCTAATTTTACTTTAATTTCTGAATCTTGATATAGCGGACGAATTCCTTTTCCAGTTTTTCGGTCGGGCCGAAAATGTTCTCGAATTCCGCGAGTCGCTCTTCATGCGAGTCCCAGATTAAAATTGGTTTTTCACCCATTTTCCGGCAAAATTCCGCGTACTGTTTCGGTCGGGTACGTATTAGAAACCACGTTAACGCCCATGATTCTGCATATGCGTCCTGAACCGTCGCGTTTCCCTGAAAGAGTGAGTCATTCGTTAGAATCTGTTCCAGCTGTCCCTCTGGTCGTGTGGGAATCTGACGTTTAAAATGTGGTAACCAGAAAGGATTCGGACGGCCGATACCGGTCCAGCCACGCTCACTTTTCATGTTCGGCGACTCGAAAAAAAGCGCAATTCCTTCATTATACCAGAGCGGAACATCTCCGTAACGGTGCGCCAGTCCACGATTGTGCGCGAGTTGGTGCGTGGCTTCATGGATAATTGTCGCAATCTGTTTCGCTGCGTCGGGGCGCTCGACCATTTCGCGTGTAAAAGTCGTGAAATTCACCCTCCGTCCACCGTCTCCACTACGGTTTCCGCTATTTCCACTACGGTTTCCACTGGTTTCATGATTTCTACCATCATTCTGACCACTTAAATCATAACACGTGACGCGATTCGTCTGGAAACTGTAGTACGCGATGACGGAACGTCCGACGTGTTCCCCCTGTGCGTCTGCGAATGCGTGGTATTCTCTACTATTCGGAAAAACGACACAGAATAGCGGGAATTCCGGCTCGGTGAGCGTCACGCCCTGTTTCGCCCAGAAGGTCTCGAAAGCGTCGTAAAGTCGCTCCAGAAGAAGACCGTTCCAACGTGCGTACTCACGGGAAGTCTTATAAAAGACGATAAAATGGTCTGTTTTCCACGCCTGAAAGCCACCGGGAAGGCGTTTAAGATATGTTTCCGCCAGTTCATCTTGTGTCATTGGCACGAATTCTAGCGCGTTACGCGTCGCACGCACGAGCATCTCCGCTTCCACGGGATGAATCTCACCTGTCCGGTCCTGAATGAGTAAACTTCGGTCCTGTGCGACGGTCAGAACGCGTCCTACTGTGGTGATTTCCTCTGCGTCCGGAGTTGGTTTCCAGATGACCGTATCTAACGCATATCCCGACGTAGGTGAAAGCCAAAACAGGGAAAATAGCGCAAGAAATAAGAATAGAAGCAGAATCCGGGAGGGAGCCTGAAACGGATTTATACCCGATATAGTATAAAATTTCACTTTACCGTCGTTTCGCGTTGCTGAGACGATTGCCGAAAGGACCACCCTTCCCTGAAATTTCAAGTGGAACCAGTATATAAACCGCACAAAAAACAGGTGTAAACCGGATTTCATGGAATATTTTACTGTTCGCGGTAGGTTAAAAAGCTGAGAACCGCGAGAACTGCTCCGGCCGCGATGAAAACGGAATCGAGAACGATACTGTCGCGGTGGAACGGAATTCCAGTGCTCAGGTCCAGAATGAAAACAATCATAAGAATGACCGCAAGCGCGAGGCTGAAAAGACACAGAATCTTGGACATAGGAATCCCCCATAAAAATGTAATGTTTTCGCTTGAAAATTCAGGGAAGGTTGGTCCTTCCGGTTATCATTCCAGCAACGTGAAATAACGGTAAAGCTGGATTTTATAGTGTGTTGGATTTATAAAGTTTTCACTTGAAAATTCAGGGAAGGTTGGTCCTTCCGGTCATCATTCCAGAACGTGAAATGACGGTAAAGCTGGATTTTGTCGCGCGTCGGATTTCTAATATTTCGATAATGACGACGCAATTACGATGAAAACGCAGTAAAAATATTTTTCTTTCTTCTATTTTATCACACTCTGGCCATTCTGCCTACCCCTGACATGGAAAAAAAACGAAAAACCACGAAATTTTTACAGTTTTTATCGGAAAAAAACGTATTACACGTTGCAATTCTTCCTGAAATGCGCTATAATCGACATAATAGGTGTACTTTTCAGTTAGATAAGATTGAAGCGCGGAGTGATTTTCCCATGAAGGTCATAATTTTTGAAGACCCGGGTGTTCTGGAACTGTTTCCCGTCACGATGGGGCGCGGTGCGTATGCGATTACGTGCGCGACGCTCCGAATGATAGATGTAGCCGCTCAGATTCCGTGTGAGTCGATTAACTTTCTCTGTCGTCCGTATCTAGAAGGAATTTCGCAGTATGAGTATCCTGAAAAGAATTTTCATTTTGGAGTGGAGGCGGTCTGTGAGGAACTTGAGAGTGCGACGGAGGGAGAAAACGTTCTTTTTTTGAATGCGCGACTTGTGCCGGATATTCGACTTCTGGATTTTTTCAGGGACGGTATCGCGCAGAATGAGCTGGTCAGTTTCCCGTGGGACGATACGTTGGCATGTGCGTGTGTGCCGGCGAAGCGTGTGTTGAAAATTCTGCGTGAGTTACCACCTACGCCAGTGACGGATGTTTTACCGATTGATTGTGGAAAAATTGCGTGTGGATGCCGACAGTGTGTGCATTATCCGATGGAGTTATTTACGCACCCACATGATTTGGTTCGGAATAATATGGCGTTATTTTCGTCGAATCTCGCGTACCGTCTCACGCATACCGTTCCTGCGCAGACGGGAAAAAAAGAAACTCCGTGGACGGATGGTAGCTGGACGGAAATCCGTGAGGGGGTTTACATTGGGAAAAATGTGAAACTCGGAGAATATCTTGTCACCGACACGACGAATGGTCCAATTCTGGTAGATGAGGGAGCGTCGATTGGTCCATTTTGTTACCTGAAAGGGCCGGTTTATATCGGTCCGTACTCGAAAGTGATAGAACATGCAGCGTTGAAGGATTTTGTGGGACTTGCGCACACGACGAAAGTTGGCGGTGAAGTGGAAGCATCGACGATTGAGCCGTACACGAATAAACAGCATCATGGTTTTCTGGGACACTCGTATCTTGGAAGCTGGATTAATCTCGGTGCCGGAACCTGTAACAGTGACCTGAAAAACACCTACGGAAGTATTACGATGCAGTATAAAGAAGGGCGCGTTGCGACGGAAATGCAGTTTCATGGCTGTATTATCGGTGACTACTCGAAGACGGCAATTAACACGAGTATTTTTACTGGTAAAATCATCGGAAGTTGTAGTATGGTTTACGGTTTTGTGACGCGGAATGTACCGTGTTTCGTGAATTACGCGCGTTCTTTCGGCCAGTGTACAGAACTTCCGGTGGAGGTGATGATTAACACGCAGCAGAGGATGTTCAGTCGGCGGAATGTACAGCAGGAACAGGTTCACATTAACTTACTGTATGAGATGTTCGCCATGTCGCAGAGCGAGCGGCAGATGGAAAATGAGCCGTTATCATTATAAAAAAGGAGGCGCGGTGTGAATTCTGATTTATCCATCAATGACCTGAAAACGCACGCGCCGACGGAATTTTCGGACCCATTTTTACTGAAACTGGAGCGTGGGAAGGTACTCAGTGCTAAATATCGGCTGGAAGAAAAGGTCGGTGAAGGTGGAATGGGCGTTGTCTGGAAAGCGTACGACACGGTCGGAGAACGGTATGTTGCGCTGAAATTCGTTCCTGCAGAGATTCGGTACCGAGAAGAAGCCATAATACAGGTGAAAAAGACATTCAGCACGATTCAGGCACTGAATCACACGCACATCTGCCCCGTTCTGGCACTGGAAAAGGACGCTGTTCTGGGATATTATCTTGTGATGAAATGGCTGGAAGGAATGACGCTCGCCGAGTTACAGAAAACGGGACTTTTACGTGAAAATGGAGCGGAAATACGTCTCGTTCTACCGATTCTGGAGGCAGTGGCCGAGGCACTGGATTATGCGCACGCCCATCATGTGATTCATCGGGATGTGAAACCGTCGAACATTTTCGTGGCGCTGAAACAGGGAAAAGGGACGGGAAAGATGACGCTTGGAGAACTGATGAAAGTTCCAGAAGTTGCGGAAGTTTTCCTGATAGATTTCGGTCTGGCGACGGAAATTGTGGAGACGATGACACGGTTTTCGAAACGGAAAGTGGATACGAGTGGGACATGGCCGTATATGCCTCCGGAGCAGTGGAAAGGGAAAAAACAGACGCCACAGACGGACCAGTATGCACTGGGAGTGGTGGCGTATGAGCTTTTAGCGGGTGAGCGACCGTTTATGATTTCAGACGTGACGCTTCTGCGACTTGCGGTCATGCAGGACGAGCCAGAGGAAATTCGTGGACGGCCGGAGTCTGTAAATAAGGCACTTCAACGTGCGTTGGCGAAAAAACAGACGGACCGATTTCCGACGTGTGCAGAATTCATTACTGCTCTGGGAAAATCCCCTGCGCTGTATCGTTCGGTAGGTGAAGGAATGGAGAAGGTCGTGGACGGTGTGAAGTATCCATTTCGGTGGTGTCCGCCGGGAAGGTTTCTGATGGGAAGTCCGGAAACAGAGGAAAAACGGTACAGTGATGAAGGTCCACGACATCAAGTAACGCTGACGCGTGGATTCTGGATGCTGGGGAAACACAGGTGACGCAGGAAATGTGGACACAGGTGGTGGTAAAGAATCCGAGTAAATTCCATTATAATTCGACTCCATTCGAGATGATGCCGGTGGAAGAAGTAAGCTGGAATGACTGTCAGAAATTCTGTTTATGTCTGTCTCGGAAACTGGGTGTAAAAGTGAGCCTGCCGACAGAGGCGCAGTGGGAATATACCTGTCGCGCGGGGACGGAGACGCCGTTTTCACATGGAGATACATTATACGGCGACTGGGCGAACTGTAACGGTACGAAACCTTACGGAACGACGATGACGGGGAGAAATTTTCAGAAACCGATACTAGTGAGTTCTTTTTATCCGAATCCGTGGGGGTTACGGAACATGCACGGAAATGTATGGGAATGGTGTGCCGACTGGTACGACAGCCATTATTATGAGAACTCACCGACACATGACCCGAAAGGGTAGGAAAGTGGGAAATTCCGTGTGAATCGTGGTGGGTGCTGGGCAAGTGATGCGAAATACTGCCGCTCCGCATGTCGTGCACGTTATTTTCCGGACGGACATGGGAGTTATATAGGATTACGTGTGGTAATTGAGGAAGAGTAATAAAATAATAAAAAAATAAAGTAATAAATAAAAATGAAGATGAAACGAGAAGCGCCGACGCCACATATATTTAATTTTGAAGACCTACAGAATCAGGCTGAAACGTATCTTGAGGCGGTCCGGAAGAAAGCGCGTGAAATTATTTCGGAAGCGGCGCTGGAAACGAAACTGCAGCAGGAACGTCTTCTGGCGGAAGCGGACACAATACGGGAAAAAGCTCGACAGGAAGGGTATCAGGAAGGAGTTCGGCTTGGTACTCTTGAGGCGGAAAATAAGATTCAGGCGGAACTCCAACGCCGATTACAGCGTGAAGTGGCCAGTGCGGTAGACTCGTCGCGGAAGGGAATGGTGAATCTTCTGGAACAGTGCGCCAATCTGCGTGAGGAAATGACGCAGAACTGGGAAAATGCGTTTCTCCGTCTTGTTTTTCGAGTCGCGAAGACCGTTATTCGGCGGGAATTAAAACAGGAACCACAGATTTCTGTGCAGTGGATCCGCGAGACGCTGGAATTAAGTCTCGGCGAGAACGGACTGGTTTTAATCCTAAATCCGGAAGACGCAGTTCTTCTGAAAACGCCATTAGAACGCCTTTTCAGCGAGTTTCGGCAACTTGGGCAGATTGAAATCCGGACCGACGCAACACTCTCACGCGGTGACTGCATTCTGCGCTCAGAGAATGGTCAGTTGGACCAGCGTCTCGACAGTCAGCTTGCACGAATAGAGGAGGAGTTGAGCGCATGAATCCACTCTCACTTCTGAATCAGCTTGACACGATTATTCCGACGGCGATTACAGGGACCGTTCAGGAAACAGCAGGAACAACGGTTCTCGTCAGTGGTTTTCCTGCTCCGGTCGGCGCGTTGGCAGAAATTCGGCTCCGAGATCGGTCCGTACTACCGGCGGAAGTGATAGGCTTCCATGATAAAACAGCCGTTCTGTATCCGCTTCAGTCGACGCATGGTATCCGTCATGGTGACCGTGTTCATCTGGTGCAGACTGCGCCGTGGCTGACGGTCGGAGAAGGAATGCTCGGAAAAGTCCTCGACGCGCGCGGACGTGTGATGGAAACCAGCGGTTCTGTGTCAAGTTCCACCTACGGTTCAATGTATAATTCCACGTATAATTCCGCATATAATTCTACGTATGGCACAGCGAGTAATTCAGCATATCGCACTGGTTCAGGAAATGGAAACGCCTCTACTCCGGTACGTAAAAATGGCTCCGTTTTGCGAGAAGCCCCAACGAATGACGCGATTCTGAATACGGAGCGGATTCCGTTTCATCGGGAAGCGCCTAAAGTTTTCGAGCGGCCGAGAATTACGACTCCGATTTCCACGGGCGTGCGGGCGATTGACGCGGTTCTAACGCTCGGTGAGGGACAGCGTGTCGGGATTTTTGCTGGTTCCGGCGTCGGGAAAAGTACGCTTCTGGGGATGATTGCGCGTTATTCGAATGCCGACGTAATCGTTATTGGGCTGGTTGGGGAACGCGGACGTGAGGTGAATGACTTTCTAGAACGAGATTTAGGGCCGGAAGGACAGAAACGGAGCGTGGTGGTCGTCGCAACAAGTGATGAACCCGCTATTTTACGTGTCCGTGCGGCTCAGACAGTGACGGCAGTCGCGGAATATTTCCGAGATCAGGGGAAAAATGTCCTGCTTCTGATGGATTCTCTGACGCGATTCGCCATGGCACAGCGTGAAATCGGTCTTGCGGCTGGTGAGCCACCCACGCGGAATGGTTATCCGCCGTCGGTTTTCGCTATGCTTCCGGCGCTTGTGGAACGTACGGGACGCACGCGGACGGGAAACATTACCGCCATGTACACGGTTCTGGTGGAAGGGGACGACGAAAATGAACCGATTGCGGACACAGTGCGTGGACTTCTGGATGGACATATCTGGCTCTCGCGGAAATTGGCGTCGGCGGGACATTATCCAGCAATTGATATTCCGTCGAGCATCAGTCGGCTTATGAATGACATTTGTGAGCGTGACCACGTTCAGACGGCGCAGGAACTCCGCGCGATGATTTCTCTGTGGCGTGAGTTTCAGGATTTAATTGCGATTAACGCATATAAACGCGGCACGAATCCGGCACTGGATGTCGCGTTGGAGAAAAAGAAAGCGATTACGTACTTTTTGCGTCAGAATACCGATGAGCCATCCACGCTGGAAAAAGCAGTCACGGAGATGATGGAAATAATTCGGCGATAAAAATATCTCTGAAATGAAGAAAGAGTTAAAAATCGTTGCTCTTTCTTTTTAATAAACGCTGATGAACTCATCTTTTTGTTATTTAGTGCGTGCTTTAAGATAAAATCAGATAATATGATAATAAGATAAAAACTAGAAAAAAATAAAAGCAGTCCGAATAATATATTCGAACTGCTTTTAAACTGGTATCTATGGAGGAAAAGCGTACTTATTGATCTGATCCCTCAGACCTCCCCGGAAAAGAAGACGCTTTATCATCCCTAATCCTGCCATCCCCAGTGGTATAAATTGTCGAATTTCAGGAAAAGATAGGAGAAAAGCCATCCTTCATGGATATTCCTATTCTAACACTCATTTCAGTATTTTGCAAGTGTTTTCCCTAAAATTTCCCCAAAAAAGTCTAAATTATTCCAAAATTTTATAAAATTCGGATGTAAACACAGTTTTTCCGTTTTTTCGCATCTAAATAGTACAAAAAATCAGTATAAATTGGCTAAAATCCCCCCTGACCCTCCTTTTTTTTCCTGAATTCTAGAGTATAATAGAAGTGTATAATTATTTTCGACACACGTCGTAACAAGGAGAATGTTCCCATGTCCAAAAATGCCCTTCTTCAGTCGTCACTCGATTTTCCTGTTCGTCACGGAAAGGTGCGCGACGTTTATGACCTCGGCGACGAAGTGCTTCTCGTCAGCTCTGACCGAATCAGCGCGTTCGACTGGATACTGCCGTCCGGAATTCCGGATAAAGGCCGAGTTCTGACGCAGATTGCTGCGTTCTGGTTTGAGAAATTGGGGGAAGAAAATCATCTGGTGACTGTCGATGTGGATAAAATGCCGTGTCTGGACGGTGTGGACGCTGCGACGAAACAGGACTTGGCAGGGCGTTCCACGCTGTGTAAGAAATCGAGCGTTTTCCCGGTTGAGTGTATTGTTCGTGGTTGTCTGACCGGTTCCGGTTGGAAAGAATATCAGAAAAATCAGACGATCTGTGGAATTCAGCTTCCTGCTGGTCTACGTGAGAGTGAGCGTCTCGAGACGCCGATTTTCACCCCGACGACGAAAGCGGAAGAGGGACATGATGAAAATATCACGTTTAAGCAGATGTGTGAAATCGTTGGAACGGAAGCTGCGACGGAACTGCGTGACCGGAGTATCTCCCTGTTTCAGCGTGGTGCGGAATATGCGGCAAGTCGCGGAATTATTATCGCCGACACGAAATTCGAGTGGGGGCTGCGTGACGGAAAAATCATCTTGATTGATGAAGTTCTTACGCCGGACAGTTCACGTTTCTGGCCTGCCGACGATTATGAAGTGGGACGCTCGCAGAAATCATTCGATAAACAGTTCGTGCGTGACTGGCTTCTCGCTTCCACGTGGGACCGAAACAGCGTTCCGCCACAGTTGCCGGAAGATATTATCGCGAAAACGCGCGAGAAGTATATCGAGGCATATGAAAGACTGACCGGAATGGAATTTCCGTGGAAATAGTTAAAGGAATCGCTGATTAAGTCGTATTTTGTGAGGCGACGCGTCTCGCGTCACTGTGATGTGCCTTAAATGTTGAATTTCGGCTTAAATTGGTGATTTTTGGGAGACTTTTTAGGTTAAAATTTGCATTTTTCACCACTTCTGCGACGCGAGACGCGTCGCCTCCCAATTAATCAGCATTTATTTAAGGAGGTTCGATGAAAATCACTTGTGGTGACCGATTTCTCGGGCTGGTCGGAGCGTGGTTTTTACATCGGTATTCCTCGCAGTGGGATGCACGTCTGTGGGGGGCCGATTCCGCATTTTATCCGAAAAGTCGAAATCCAGGCGGTCCATATATGTATGCGTTTTGGCATGAATATATCCTCCTGCCGGTTAGTTTTTTCGGACATTGTAATGTCGCGACTATCACATCGAAGCACCATGACGCAGAAATCGCGACGCTCCTATCTCGACACATGGGATTCCGTATTTTTCGGGGTTCTACGACTCGGGGAGGTACGGAAGCTCTTCGGTCACTGCTTGCGGCAGGAAAAGAGGGGGCGCACCTGACGATGATGCCGGATGGTCCGAAAGGGCCACGACGTACCATGTCGCTGGGGACGGTTTATGCTGCCTCAAAACTTGGTTTTCCTATTATTCCGACGGGGATGGGGGTCAGTCATGCATGGCGCGCGAATTCTTGGGACCGATTCGCGATTCCGAAACCGTTTTCACGGATACGATTTGTTATGAAAGATGCGATTTTCGTTCCGGATCGTCTTTCGCGGAAAGAATTGGAAGAATATCGGGGACTCGCAGAAGAAAAACTGCATGAAGTGACGCTCGATGCGGAAAATTGGGCACTGACGGGAAATGAACGGTCTGGAGAAGTGGCACTGGACCACCGACCGATGTACGTCAAAGCGTATCGGATTCCGTAAATAATAAAAGAAAAAAGAACCGCTTATCAAAATAGTACGCAGAGTAAGAGTATGGAATACAGTATCGAGACAATTCGTTTTTTAGCGCCGAATGATTTCGCGACGGAAGAGATGCTCCAGACGATTCATATGTTAGCGCTGGACCGGACGATGATTCCCGTGGAGGCGGAACTTGTCGGAAACGAGTTGCGGTTACATTATCCTGATCTGGATAATCTGCGTTTTTGCGTGCCGTGGACGATTCCGAATGTCGGAAATAAGATGCTCACGACGGGAACGCTTCTTGCAACGGATAAACCTTATTTTCTTTCTCTGGAACTTGCTCGTGGCATGTGTGTGAGTGTCCGGAATCAGGCAGCCGACTGGGAAACTGCTGGACTGACGATTGAGCCGGAAATCACGCAACGTATTCAGGAAGCAGGCACGTATCTTTTCCACGCAATTAAACTGGCTTATCATAAAACGGAATATGATCCAGAAGTGGATAAGTACTCCAATTACGTCATGACGCTCTGCACGCAAGCGACGTTGTTGCTGGTGAAAGCCTATATTGAACGCGTGTTACGACTCCGAAAAATAGCGAAACAGTCCGCAGATGCCGCCATCATTGCGATGAGTGGAAGTCAGCCACTTGCTCTGCAGGATGATTTATTAGAAAATGATGAGCTTTTCGATGAAGATAGTGTCACGCATTTTCTTGCTCAGCTGGATCAGGCGCAGTCCCGGAATCGAGATATGAATTCAAGTGGTTTAGGGGACAGTTTTCATGATGGTTTTTATGATGCTTTCGATGATTCTGATGATATTTCAGGCGATGATACCGCTGTCCACATCATTGAGGCAGTTCCACCCAAGTATGTCGGCGTGAATCTCGGAGCACGATTACTCGGAAAACAGGATAAAAATATCTTTTTTGAAACGTGTAACCACATCATTATCGACACGCCATGGCGATTGATTCATGAAGCTCCGGAACATCTTCAGGAATATGATTCCCAGATAGAATGGGCAGAAAGTAATGGTTTTAGTGTTTCGGTCGGTCCACTTTTAAATTTCTCGCCGAATCATCTTCCGGATTATCTGATGCGTATGAACGGAGATTACGACGCAATCTGTCATGAAGTTCGTGAGCATGTCGCGCATATTGTAAAGCGTTATCGCTCGAAAGTTTCTACATGGATTGCGTCTTCCCGTGTAAATACCTTTTTTCCGTTCGGGCTGACGTTACTACAGCAGTTGGAATTGACCGGGAAAATCGTGACTTGGATTCATGAATTTCATCCGACTGCAGAAGTGTTTACATCACTTGATATGCCGTGGGGTGATAACGTGTTACCACCGCCGTTCGGAGCGGAGGATGAAGAGGGACGGATTTATCCGACGATTGTCTGCGCGGACTATCTTCTACGTTCCAAATGTAAAGTTGACGGTTTTCAACTGGAATTTAATATCGGTTATCGAAAACGCGCAACTTATGATCGCCCGATTGTGGATTGGTCGCGCATGATTGATCGTTGGTCGCACTTCGGCGTTCCACTTTATCTTCAGGTTCGGGTACCAAGTTCGTGTGAACCTGACCCGCTCGCTCTGAATCCTGAGCCTCCTCTTTGGAGTGGTTGGACACCTCGTTATCAGGCACTCTGGGCGTCGCACGTTCTGCCAGTTTTATTGGCGAAACCGAACGTTTATGGTATCGACTGGTGTGTTTTCCGCGATTCTCGTCCGCATGATTATCCGAATGCCGGCTTAATCGATAGAAACGGACAGCCGAAACGTGTTCAACAGGTTCTTTCCGAGATGCTGAAGTATTTCATGGCGGATATGGACCTGTAATTGGATATTCTCGGTATAAATTTTCGTTATTCCCCTAGAATTTCCAGAAGTAACGTCGATTTAAGCATTTTGAAACTGTATTTCAGAGAGAAAGTGCTATCCTTCTCCACATCATAACGCAAGCAGTGCACACGTTACGAAAATCGACCGTATACACTGCCTGTAAAACTGTTTTAGGCTTGATTTTAGCCATTTCTACAATTTCGTAGTTAAATTTTCCGTGATTTTCTTCTCAGGAAAACGATTCCAACTGCGCCACCGAGAAGCATTACCCACGTCGCAGGTTCCGGGACGGCGTTGTGATTGAGGGAAACGGTGAAACCATTACCAACGGCGGTAAGCAACCACAAATTCGACGAACTTTCCGCCAAGCTCGCTCCCAGAGCGTCCCAATTGAGACCTTCGACAAAAGTTACGCTATTCGCGGTCAACTCATAGGACGCCATAAACATTTCGTCTGTCGTCAGTCCGTCCGAAAGCACGGAAATTGACGCGCCCTTGCCAAACAAAACACTGCCATATACCGTTCCGACATCGTTTAACGAGCCGTTCGTGAAATCAATAACCAAATCGCCGTTAAGTGTCAAATCTTTACTGATTTTTCCCTCAAGATTCAGCCCCGCGTCAGCGTTGACCGTTACATTAGAACTCGTAAATTGGGCAGTGGAAGTAAGTCGCAGAACGCCACCTTCGACCGTTGTTGTACCGGTGTGGGTACTCGTTCCGGTTAGCGTCCACGTTCCCGGTCCTGCTTTAACGAGGTTTAAGTTACCGTCGAATTTTCCGGCAAAAACGTTATCCATGTCGGAAACTAACTGCGTCGGACCTCCAACTTTCACCGTCGGTGTTCCGGAACTGGTGCCACTTCTCGTGATTCTCGTGTTTGAATCATTACCGACTAGCGCACCGAAGTGGAACGTTTCAGCTCCCTCCGAGCAAAACGCAATCCCGTTCGCTCCAGTGATGTCGTAAATCGCCTTCGCGCTGATAGAACACGCGCGGTAAGGTTCTAACCATGCCGGACTTGATGAACGCAGGGTACCGGTAAATTCGCGGTTATCACCGAAAAGGTCTAATTTAGTGTTCTGCGTATGAAGTAACGTCCCCGACCCAGTTATGTCGCCACGAATCCCGATGCCATTTATTTTTGTGTTAAGTGTCTGGATTTCAAGTGTGCCATTTGCGATTTCAAGGTCAGCGTTTAAGAAAACCGCGTTGTTCGTCGCATTCTCATCCGAAAAACTACGAGCAAAAGTTTCAACGGCACTGTCTTCCGAGAATGTCAGCGTTAATTTTCCCGTGCCGTCCTTTACTAATTTAGCACTGATAAAATCGGTATCAACGGTCGGGTTGTAAATCCTTCCTGCCCACGCGGTTCCGGAAGTTTCTGTCGTAAGATTCACAATATATTTCACATCGTCGGAACGGTTAAACTTCAGCGTCCCTGCTTTTCCGATGGTAATATTCGGCGCGATTGTGTCATTCGCGGTATATATGGTGTTTTCTAAATCTAAATCTACCTTGCTCACGACGCCCGTCGTCCCGCCGTTTCCGATGGCGAGCGTTCCACCTGTGACGGTGATTCTGTCGCTTAGTTCAACTTTTCCGGTTAGTGTCCATTCTCCAGTGCCGACTTTATTAATGCCGAGAGGGTATTAGCAGTGATTTCGAATTTTCCTGCGTACGTCGAGTTTTTATTCAATGCTCCGACTTCACAGATGATGAGAGATTTTGCATTCGTACTTGTAACCGTCGAACTTTTCGAGGAAGACTGAATTGTCGTACTGGCGTTAGAGGTACTCATGTCGCCGAAAGCGAAAATTGCCGTAGGAACGTCTATCTGAGAGGCAAGTGCGAATCCCTGTGTGTGAGAAGCCGTGAAAGAAATGTGACTCATATCCCACATACTTGTATCACCAGAAGTTGTGGAGTTGCCCGCGACGGAGTACATCTCAATCCAACGGTTGATTTCGTTACTAATCGTGCCAGTGAAACCGCTCAAGTCGGATTTCAGAAGTAAGGTATTCGCCGGACCTGTGTGCCGAATCGTTCCCGTCCCGGTAATCGGACCGGTCAACGTGATATTTCCAGCGGAACAGTTGAAAATCGTGTCACCACTGACGTTAATTGTTTCAGAATAAGTGCCGCTTCCAGACCAAGTATTCTTGTCTGGATTGTACGTAACCTCCGAAAACGCACTCGTCGTTATCCCCACGACTAAAACGGAAAACGCGGCGATTTTATGAAGCCGATTCCGGAAAACGGGATATTTATAGGTTATTTTCATGATTATTCTCCAATTTTGGAAAAATGACAGTTTTTTGTTTCTTTATTTAATTCAGCGACAACGACGAGGCGGCTTGTCCATCGTTTCGGCTTCCTTTACAGTAATACACCTCCGGGTCGACACTGTAACTCACTCGCTGAATCGACGCGTCGCACATTGCCATTCCAGCTGCGCCGGAGTGACAACTTCCGAAACGATAACCGTAAGTTCCCTGGTCGTTAATTCCTGCACGGTCTTGCATAATCATGTCAAGATTCGAGCCGGTATACTCGTTAAACGTGTTCCCGGAATAATAGCCCGTCCGTGTAGAACGAAGACAATCGCGGTCACCACCGGTAAATGGACTGTAATCGTCGGAACACGTTTGATCATTCTTTTCATAATAATCCGACGGAAGATGTTTTTCGCCGAGTAGGAATGTGTTCGTGGAACCGTCGCGGATTTCACCCATCGTTACACGCGAGAGATAAAATAACACGCCCGTATTCGATGAGGAGTAGTTGGGCCAGTTATTCTTGGAAACCCACGATTTCAGCGTACTTACCGACGGATTCTGATGAACGGGAACGCGTTCGGTGTAAATTCCATCGCTGTAACATTTTGACACGTCGCCAGCATTGCCCGCGTAGTCGGTTTTGCCAGACAAATCCGACGCTTTCAACTCAAAATTAACCATACTTCTGTCTTTAGTCGGGTATAACTTCGGCGTACGTCGCGAGGGACAAAAAAACAGCGAAACGGGCGTATTTAATAACTGCGACATTCCTGAATTTTTGGGTTGCGCGACGTCCGCAGTGTTTCCATCCGACGGAAGCTGATACAGCGCGTTCTGCTCAATCATCGGAAGAATCGTGTACATCCACGAGCCAGGCTGTTTATAACCGAGACCATTTTCAGGGTCGCCACTCCAGTTATATCCAAAACCGCCACTGGGAAGGGCGCGAATGGAACTTTCGACGTTCATACATGCCAGCGCGAGGTTTTTCAGATTATTGTTACACTGCATCACTCTCGCCGCCTCACGTGCCTGCTGAACTGCCGGAAGAAGCAGACCAACCAACATTCCGATAATGGCGATAACGACGAGAAGTTCGACAAGTGTAAAGGCACGCCGAGACAGAAAAAGAGATTTTGGCATAGTTTTTCCCTTCTCTAAATTACGCAACTTAACGTCTGCGCTCATTTTGGGGCGACATTTTAATTCGTTCATCTCGCGTCCTTTATTCTATTTTAATTTTCAACGGACATTATATCTCATCATAAGATTCGATAATCACAAAATATATTATACACCGACCGGTTTATTTTGCAAGATTTTTTATTAAAAATAAAAAAATTTAAAAAGAATCTTCCGTTTTAAACGCTCTTAGGGCTTATTTCTAGAAAAAATGGAAAATTTTATCAAGGATTTTGCCAAAAAATCCACGTTTTTTAGACGTTCCGTAATGATACAGAATTTCATGAATCGCGCCAATTCCGAAACACTCCAGAAGCCGATTCATAAATGGTTCCAGCAACTCTTCCTGACACCTAAAAGAAAAGGTGTAATTATCCGCGCAGGGAGTAATACCACCCATCCAGTAACAGAAAATAATCTCCGCGACAGCCGTATTTTGCGCGTCGAAATACTCGATTCTGTCCGGCGGTTCCAGAAAATCGTCATATTCATCATCTTCATTTCTCGGAATCGTTTCCAGAAGTTCTCGGTTCCCCAATTCTTTTTGCCCGAAAATCAATTTTTGAGCTTCCGTCAATTCCTGGTACTCACTGCGGATTTTTCTTTCCGTAAAGTCCAGAAGATTCTCAAAAATCCGGATAATTTCCAGCATTAACTCGCTTTTTCCCGTCGTAGACAATTCCTTGAAAGAATCCACATAGGTAAGAACCACGACCGTAAATGGATCGGGAAAATCCCTCATTTCCCAGTTTACATAATCTCGAATCGGAAAATTCTTGATAATCGTCAGTAGTTCTCTCATTGGTTTTTCTTTCATTTTTACTTAAGTCGCTGATTAAGTCACATTATTTAAAGCCTCCCTTTTTAGGGGAGGTGGTGCCGAAGGCGACGGAGGGGGGGGAATTGCCGAATACCGATTCTGGAACGTCTTTAGGAGATTTCCACTCCAACTCCTCCGCCTCACATATGTTCGGCACCTCCCCTAAAAGGGGAGGCTGAGTGTTCCGCTTCTCCATTACGGGTTCTCTCTATATTTATATAGATGTCCATTTCCCCCAAAAAAACCGGACCACTTTCGTGACCCGGTTTCTTATTCTCGGTTTTATTCAGGCTCTATTTCAGCGTGAAATCTAAAATCAGACTTCTTTCGCGTCAATCCAGCTCATCAGTTTACGCAGTTTGCGACCGGTAACTTCCAGTTCGTGTTTCGCTTCCTGAGCACGAATCGCCTTGAAGTTCGGAGCCTTGACCTGGTTCTCGAGCAGCCAGTTGCGGGCAAACGTACCGTTCTGGATTTCGGTGAGAACTTTTTTCATTTCTTTCTTCGTTTCTTCGGTGATCAGACGGTTACCAATCATGTAATCGCCATATTCCGCCGTGTTGGAAATGCTGTAACGCATGTAGCCCAGACCACCCTGATAAATCAGGTCAACGATCAATTTCACTTCATGACAGCATTCGAAATACGCCATTTCCGGCTGATAACCAGCTTCAACTAGCGTTTCGAAACCAGCTTTAATCAAAGCGGACAGACCGCCACACAACACAACCTGTTCACCGAAAAGGTCGGTTTCGGTTTCTTCGGCAAACGTCGTTTCGATGACGCCTGCGCGCGTTCCGCCAATACCTTTGGCATAAGCCAGCCCCATCGCTTTTTCAGCATCACCAGCACCTTCGCCCAGAGCGATCAAGCACGGAACGCCAGCACCTTTCACAAATTCAGCGCGAACGAGGTGCCCCGGACCTTTCGGCGCGATCATGATGAATTTGTTGTCTTTCGGAACGTCGAACTGACCGAAATGCACGTTGAAACCGTGGGACGCGACGAGAATAGCTCCCGGTTTCAAATTCGGACGAATACTTTCGGCGAAAATTTTGCCCTGAAGTTCATCGGGAAGCAAAATCGTAATCATGTCCGCCTGCGCAACCGCTTCCGGAATGCTCATCGGCTGAAAACCGTGAGAAACCGCCAGTTCATAGTTCGCCGTGCCGGGAAGTTCAGCAACGATGACGTTCACGCCGTTGTCGCGCAGGTTCTGCGCATGACCGTGCCCCTGACTGCCGTAACCAAGAATGGCGACGGTTTTGCCGTTCAGCAGAGAAAGATCCGCATCGTTATCATAATACATTTTAGCAGCCATTGAGTATTCCTCCTGAACTTAATTCCCTCTTGTCATGGCGATCCGACCGGAACGCGCTAATTCCAAAATGCCAAAAGGACGCATCAGTTCAATAAAAGCATCAATTTTATTCTCTTTTCCAGAGAGTTCAATCACAATCGAGTCCAACGCAACATCCACAATTTTCGCACGGAAGATGTTCACCAACTCATGAATCTCCATACGACGTACCGAATCCGCCTGGACCTTAATCAGTGCAAGATCACGTTCGACGTAATCGCGCTCACTAATGTCTTCCGCACGAACAACTGTCACGATTTTTTCCAGCTGCTTACGAACTTGGTCCATCGTATGGTCATCACCGTCTACAACGACCGTCATACGGGAAAGCTCCGCACGATGCGTTTCGCCAACAGTCAGACTTTTAATATTATAACCGCGCGCCGAGAACATACCTGAAATATGCGACAGCACACCGGGCACGTTATGAACCAGCGCGTAAAACACGTGTTGCGACATATTGAATCTCCTGAAATAACTATCACATTATATTTTATCACATTTCCACAACGATACAAGGGGGGATACCGCCCGAAATCGAAAAAGTTACCCGCTTACCGAAAATTTTTCAGGGATTTCCGTCCTTTTTCGGTCTGGGTTACGTTTAAATTTATCTTAAAATCATCAGTAAACGCTGATTAAGTCACCTTTTTATAAAACAAAAAAAGGAGGGACGGAGTAGAGTAAGTTTTAGGCTAAACTCATTACACAAGATTCCACCCTATTGGGAGGAACTTGTTACCCGTCATGTCGTGACGCTCGTGGGGAGAAAACATTTTGAAAATTGTTTTCTCCCCAGACCCACTAAAAGGGTTAAATTACCATACCACGTTGGGCGGTCCCGTCGCAAGTCGTTTCGTAACGCGTAACGACGGTGAAACAAAATATCACGTTGCGTCGGTATTAAAAGTTTCAAAAACTTTTTAATCGCGACTACATCGCAGAAGTTTGTTTATTTTCTCTTCTCTCTTTTTCCTTTTTACTCCGCCAGCGGCGTTTCAATCACGTGGTCGATAATGTGATACTCACACGCTTCTTCTGCTGACATGAAATTGTCACGGTCCGTGTCCGCCTCGATTTTCTCGTAAGAATGACCCGTGTGTTTAATCAAAAGTTTATTCAACTTCCGCTTCGTCTTCTCAAATTCCGTAGCGTGAATCAGAATCTCTTCCGCCGTTCCCTGTACTCCCGCGCTCGGCTGGTGAATCATAATCCGCGCGTTGGGTAACGCATAACGTTTTCCAGGCGTCCCCGACGCGAGAAGGAAAGCACCCATCGACGCACACTGACCAATTCCGTACGTCCGAACATCACACGAAATGAAATTCATCGTGTCGTAAATCGCCATTCCTGCCGTCACGCTTCCGCCGGGGGAATTGATGTAAAAATGAATGTCCGCTTTCGGATCTTCCGATTGTAAATAAAGCATCTGTGCCACAATCGAATTAGCTGACTCGTCCGTGACTTCCGTTCCCAGAAAAACGATTCGATCACGCAGAAGCCGACTGTAAATATCCATCGCGCGTTCGTCGCGTCCATTTTTGTCGATAACAAAAGGAATCAGCGCCATTTTTCTCTCCTCCTTTTCATCCTCTCTCTTTATTTCTGCTGTTCTTCCGGTTTTTTCACAATCGAGTCCACAATTCCGTACTCGACAGCTTCCTGAGCCGTCATGTAATTATCACGGTCGGTGTCTTTTGCTAACTGCTCAACCGTACGGCCAGTGTCTGCCGCCATGATTTCGTTCAGCAACGCACGCGTTTTCAGAATTTCATCCGCCTGAATTTTAATGTCTGAAACCTGACCTCCGACCTGTCCCCAAGGCTGATGAATCATCACTTTTGCGTGTGGGAGAATAAAACGTTTCCCTTTCGCGCCGCCACCGAGCAACACCGCTGCCGCACTTGCCGCCAGTCCTACACAGTAGGTGTTTACCGGACAACTTAAAACGTGCATCGTGTCGTAAATTGCCATCGCAGCCGTCACACTACCGCCGGGCGAATTGATGTAAAAATGAATGTCCTTCCGGCGATTGTCGCTCTGAAGATAAAGAAGCTGCATCACAATCGCGTTAGCTGTCGCGTCGGAAATCTCTCCCTGAAGGAAAATAATTCGATTTTCCAGCAGTAAGTCGGAAATCGTCATCTGTCGCTGACGCTGATAATCTCCAGCGCACATCGGCTCAACCGGCCGCGACCCTGAAAAGGAGGAAAAGGGCGTGTTATTCATGTTATTCATCGGTTCTTTCCACAAAAAAAGGTTAAATTGGGGCAAAACGAACTGAATTTTGGATGAAAAAAGATGTTCACTAATACGCAATAAAGCCGAATCGACGCGAATCGACTCGGCAAGTCTTAAAACCGTTATAAACAGTCATTTTATTCTATTACGACAGGCAACGGATAAAATTATTCCGCGTCTTTCGCTTCCGCGTCCGCGTCGGCTTCCGCTTCATCAGCTTTACCGTTACCACCTGCCGGGAAGGCGACATTCGCCATCTCTTCCGGATACGGCTCGAACGTGGTTTCCTCGAATTCCGCGTTGTCCTGAATCATCTTCACAACTTTACGTTCGATAATCTGGTTGCGAAGAATGTCCATCTGATTATGCTGCTCGATACGAGCACGGATACGACGAGCGGATTCCTGCGTACGAATCGCAATTTCCTGAATTTCTTCATCATAATCTTCGTCGGTCGCGTCGATATTTTCCTGTTCCGCGATACGTTCGAGAATGAAGTGTTCTTTCAAGGATTTCTTGGTATTTTCGTGGCTGTTTTGACGGAGCAAGTTGACATGTTCCTCAATTTTTTCAATTGGGAAACCACTACGCTGCAGTTCAAGAATCGTACGATACAATTCACGTTCGGTCTGACGTTCCAGAAGAGCCGGCGGGAGTTCCCAGTCCGCGGATTCCAACAACATACTGCTGATTTTTTCACGGGCGGTCTGCTGCTGCTGATAAGCCATCTGGCTTTCCAGATTCATCTTCAGGAAGGAACGATAATCTTCTTCGTTCTCGAAACCGAGCTTGCTGAGGAATTCTTCATTCACTTCCGGCAGGTTCAGCTTGTAAACCTTCAGAACTTCAAACACAGCCTCCACTTCCTTACCACGGAGCAACACGTTCGGCGCGGATTCGGAAAGAGTGAACTTCAGCGTACGACTTTCACCCGCTTTCACACCTTCCATCTGCTCGTCGAACTTCTCAATCGTGGCATCACTGAACAGGAGGGACGGACGAAGACGAATCGTTTCGTGATCGCTGGAGTTAATAATTTCGTCGTTGTAACGGATGAACAGTTTCGTGGCAATATAGTCGCCTGAGACCGCGCCTTCTTCAGATTCATCCAACTTCCCCTGACGGGAACGGAACGAAACGGAAGCAGCATCCACATCGGCATCCGAGAAATCACGGACCGGTTTCTCGATTTTCATGCCTTTCCAGTTCGGAACTTCGAATTCCGGACGAACTTCGATGTCATATTCGAATACGAAATCGCCTTTTTCCGGAACCTCCAGCGCCATGTAATCGAACATCGGGTCACTGATCGGTGCCAGATTTTTCGTTTCATTGACCTGGGAAATACTTTCCATCAGAACCACGCTTTTCACGCGGTCAGCAACATCCTTACGGAAACGGGCTTTCACGATGCTCATCGGAGCACGACCGGGACGGAAACCAGGAATCTGAGCAACCGGCTTAAGCTGCTCATATTCTTTATCCATGAAACGCGCAATGTCGTCACTGGAGACCGTAACCGTGATATGACGCTCGCAAGCACTGCGTTCATCGACATTGATTTCCAGATTCAGTTTTTCGTTATCAGCCATGACTTTTGTTCCAGTATGTCTTAGAGTCGGCATTCATCGGCAGAAGGAACCATGAATTCCTGTGTTTTCGCCGAGTCGTGCAAAATTGGTTCCAATATGGCAAACGGCTCAAGCATTCGCCAGAGCCGTCCCATTTAACTCAAAAATAAAAGAGCGGGCGAAGGGGTTCGAACCCTCGACAACGACGTTGGCAACGTCGTGCTCTGCCAACTGAGCTACGCCCGCAAGATGAATCTGAAGTAAAAAACTTTTCGACTCAAAATGATTGTTTTTTTTGAAAAATTTTTCAAGAGCGGGCGAAGGGGTTCGAACCCTCGACAACGACGTTGGCAACGTCGTGCTCTGCCAACTGAGCTACGCCCGCAAGGTATTTATTTAAGAGAGTTAAAATTTAATTTCTCTCAAACAACAAAAGGAATTATAACCACTTTCCGATTTTACACAAGGGGGACACCCCGATATTTTTCAATTTTTCTTTAATTTCTTTCAATTTTCTTCTAAAATGCCTGATTTCATTTTCTCTTTTACTCCCTATTTTCCGTATTTAACTCGAATTACACTCCAGAAATAAAATTTTCTTTTTTTCTCCATAATTTAAGATTCTCTCTGTTTCAGAACCCTTGACAATTGGGGGGCTGTAGAGTAAAATCGGAGAATCAGGGGGACAATTATGTCTGAACTGCAAGAAAAAAATTAAAACTGAAAAACTGGAAAACAGTAGAAACCTCAAGAGAAAAGGCGGATTATGGGTGAAATGAATCTGTTTCGGAAACGAAAAGTGAGGCAGTGGGGAAATTTCTTCCTTTTACTGGCGTTCATGGTCGGGTACTCGTGCGGAAATTGGACGCAGTCGGCTGTGGGAGCTGAGAAAAAAATGGAGAATCGTGGAAATGCTGAGGCGGAAAACGTTACGCAGAAAACGTTGGAGGCGGACTGGTGCACAATTACCTATCCGGAAAAAGCAATTCCCGGCGAGACGTTTAACGTTCAGGTGACGCTAAAAGAAATCCCGTCGGGGAAAAAAATCGGCGGAGACCTGCATCACTCGCGTGCCGGGGCGTATGTCGGTTTCGCGTCGTGGGGCGGAAATCCGAAAGATGCGAAAACGGGCGAAACGGTGACTTTTCGGTATAAAATGCCGGATTTCGTCGCGGAAAATCAGGGTGCGCAACCAATTTTCTATCTGTCGGAAAAAGGCTGGAATGAGGCAGAGCTGAAAGCGTTCGGACCGGTGATTCTACCACTGATGAATGATGAAATTCGGAGTCGATTCCGACCAAAAACCGCCACGCTGAAGAAAAGTTGGCTCGTTTTCGGCGCTCCGAGAAGTGAATCCGGGGGTGAGCCGGTCTGGAAAAGTGGTGAGAAAGTTGTCATTCCGGGAGAATATTATGTAGATCCGTCGGACGACTGGGGGAAAACGACGCTGTCGCTCTGGATTCTGGGACCGTGGGTGGACTGCCCGGACGGGAAATATACGGAGAAACGTCAGCATTTCTCCGCGCGTGTCGGTGTAAAGGATATTGAATGCGAAATCGGAAAGCGAGTGAAAACGTCGTGGACGATTACTCTGCCGAAAGCGTACGCGGAGGGGAAGCCGGAAGAGGGGAAGATGGGAGATTCTCTGCTTCTCGTGGGACAGTTTAAGGGACGGGATAAGAAGAACTGGCCCTGGCAGGCACGGTATGGATTGCCGACTTTTGAGCGTAATGGTGGGTATTTCGACGTGGACGCGCCGACGCCGGGGAATCTGTTCACGTATGAAGAAGCGGTGAAAATGCTTGTCCGTCCGACGGAAGAGGGGCGGAAACTTGACGCGGGAAAAATCCGGTGGCGCGTGACGAATACGCAGGGAAAAACGGTTCTGGAAGGGACTGAAAATTTCCCGCCGGCGGATGGAAAAATGGTCGAAATTCCGATGAAAATCACGGAAAAAGGGACGTTCCTGTTTCGGGTGGAGTTGCCGGGAAAAGAGACACGGGAAGTGACGTTCGCGCGGATTCCGGATGTGGAAAAAGTCTTGAAAAACGGTCCGTCGCCGTTTGGCGGGCAGAAAATTTACGGGGATGAAGAGGCGATTCAGGCGGCGAGAAAGCTGGGAATGAGCGTCTGTCGCGTGTGGGCAAATTGGAAACAGCTGGAACCTGCGCCGGGGGTGTTTCCGGAAGAATCGTGGAAGGAACTACGGAGAAATCTGGACGTGCTGAATCGGAATAAGATTCGGCCATGGATTTTGATTGACGGAATCCCACCGTGGGCGATTCAGAATCCGGAAGCGTACGGCGCGCAATTTACGGCATTACCGCTGAAAGATGCGGATATTGAGCGGTTTATTACGCGGTTGTCGCGCGAATTTCGAGACGATATTCTCGGTTTCGAGTGGCAGAATGAAATTATTCCCGGAACCGTCTGTGAAGACCCCGTTGCGGATTATCTCCGTTTTTGTCGTGTTGCGGACGCGGCGTCGAAACGGGTGAATCCCAAGTTCAGGAATCAGATGGCGGGGGGATTGTGGCCCCAGACGTTCCGGCAGGGATTAATTGCGGGCGGAATCGCGGAATTTACGGATATTTTGCCGATTCATTATGGGAATGGAAGCACGGTGCGCGGTGCGTTCCGTGACCTGGAAACGGTCGGTGCGTCGGAAAAAGTCGCGGTCTGGGATAATGAGACGGCTCGTGGAACTGCGACGTGGGGAATGCCGCTTACGGAAGCGATGCGCGAGACGGCACAGGCGGATTATATGTATCAGAATTTTCCGGATGAACTTCTGGCGGGGTGCGAGAAAATCGTTATTTTCGGTGGTGAAGCATCTCCGGCGGGTGACTGGAGCCATTTTTGGGCGGATCACAGTCCGCGACCTGCAGCAGCTGCGTTGGCGGTACTCGTGAATGCGCTGGCGGATGCGCGTCCAGTCGGGGAATTCACGCTGGGAAAAAGCACGTCGCTGAAACTTTTTGAACGTCCTGGACGTCCACCGGTGATGGTGGTTTCCTCGGCGGAAAAGTCGGGCGAGACGATTCGTCTGGCTGTCGGAAAAAAGCGTGTGGTGGCGATTGACCAGCAGGGAAATGAGACGGAATTAAAGCCGAAAAAGGGAGTGGTGACGCTTACGGTCGGTGAAAGTCCGTATCTGGTGGAAGGTGGCGACGCGGATGTGCTCAAGGCGCAACTCGTTCTCTCATTTCCGGGGACGGGAACTGGTGCGGCGATGGAATTACCGACGTTCCGTGCCGTGGCGGGACAGCCGATGGAAGTTCCAGTCCGTTTCACGAATCAGTTAAAACGGCCGATTTCTTATACGCTGACGCTCGCGCTGGAAAAAGGGAAGCCGATTGCGGAGCCGATTTCCGGAAAACTCGCGGTGGGAGCTGAAGACGCAGAACGGCTGACGATCGACACGGAAAAAGCTCTCCCGGCAGGTACGTCGGTGGCGGAAGTGACGCTGAAATTTACGGACGACGCGTTACCAGTCGTGAAGCGTAAGATTCTCCTTCAGACCGTCCGCCCGAACGAAATCGGAAACCTGATTCAGAATCCCGGTTTCGAGAATGTGGACGAAAATGTAGATGCGGAATCCCCCACGGCGGCGTTTTGGGGCGGTTCCGGACGGCAGGGCGCACGCGTGAAACATGAGGATGCCAACGCGCTGGGACACGGGGATTATGTGTACCGTTTCGAGAAGACGGACGGGAAGTATTTTAACATTTTCCAGAACGTGCCGAAATTGCCGACGACGGGCGGAACGTATGTTTACAGCTTCTGGGTACGGTCCGATAACCTGACACTCGGGTCCAACATGGGCGGAAAAACGGTGGATGGTGAGAACTGGAACCGACACTGGTTACAGGTTTTTCAGGCGGCGCGGACACAGCCACACTGGCAGGTTTACACGAAACGCCTAGAACTGACACCGGGAACGGAAAGTCTTACACCTGCTCCGGTCTGTCAGGGGGACGGCTGGGCGATGATGGATAATGTGCAACTCGTGCCGTATGAAGGGACGGAGTATGTCGGTTTCGCGCCGAGTGTGGCGGGGACAGCGGGTGTTTCTGATACGGTGGGTACTTCTACTGAAAATAAAAAGACCGTGGAAGATTCCGGAAACGTGAAGAAAATCACGATTGACGGTGATTTGAGCGATTTTCGGAAAGACGCGCCGATTCCGCTTCTGGGAGCGAATCAGCTGAAAGTTCTGGAAAAATCGTACGACTGGTCGCCAAAAAATTGTAGCGCGGTCACGTATTTTAACTACGACGCACAGTATTTATATGTTGGCGTGGAGGTGATTGACGATCTCCATCAGGTCGGACTTCAGAATGAACGTTGCACGGATAATGACGCGGTAAGAATCGGAATTCACCCCCTGAATCGGCTTCCTGGTGAGGACGGAAAGGCGTTCTGTCTCGATTTAAGCGCGGTTTCGCCCGGCGGCGGGAGCGGGAAACATACGATTTACCGTCCTGAAGCGTTTTCCGGCGGAATGAAGAGTGGGTCGCTTGCGAAAGATTCGTCCGTTTACGACATTTCCGTGCGTCGTGACGGGAATCGGACGATTTATGAAGCGGCGATTCCGTGGACAGAAATCGGCGTTTCTGGTGGAATCGGGCAGAAAATTGGCCTTTCTTTACGCCTGACCGATTGTGACGGGAAAGGAAACAGCGCGAAACCGGCTGCGTACATGCTCTGGGGTGAGGGACTTTATCCGACATGGAGTCCTTCTGCGTTCGGAATCCTGACGCTCACGGAGTAGGGGAGTCATGAAAGGAGATACGGAAGTCGTCGCTGAAAATCGCGCTTGCGCGACAGTCCCGAAAGAACTTCGTTTTACTAACTGTAGACTTCAGTCTACAGTGGAGGTTGTGACTAAACTCTAATACCGATTTCACCCTGTCGGGAGAAATCGGCTACCCGTAATGTCATGACGTTCGTGGGGAGAAAACATTTTGCAAATTGTTTTCTCCCCAGACCCCTCTTTCAAAAACCTTTTAATCGCAGTCTTCGACTGCTTGCTTTTTCTTGTCCTTTCTTGCTTTCTACATTACTGTAGTTCCTGCATCGGGATCGGTTCACCACGGAACTGTTTATCCAGATACTCATGGTCCGTCGTGCCGTAGAAAATGGCATTCTGGTCAATCCACGCGGCAATCGTCGCCCAATCCTCATCAGTGAGGCCGATGTTTCGGTGATTTTCGTCTGCCAGAACCTTCTTTAGACCGGAACCAATCGAGCCATTTTCACCACCCGGAGGCGTCATTTCAACACGATTACGTTTTGGCCAATGCGGAATCATGCCCGGACGTTTCGTCAGTGTAACATACGATTCACTGAACCATTTACTCGCTTCATTCTTCGCGCGCGTCAGGTTAATTGAATTCTTCTTATATACTTCATTTTCCGGATCGCCACCGTGGCATGAAATACATTTCGCGTCGAGAATTGGCTGAACCGACTCCATGAATGAGAACGGACGGCCTTCCAGTTTACCCGGCACAATCCGCGACGGTTCACGACCTGCCGCAATCGGTAACGACGGACGACCTGCGTTTCCAGCCATTCCAGCCGCTGCGCCAACTGCAGACGGATTAAAGTATGGCGATTTTCCATCCACCACGCTATTTCGGTCTTCATGGCAGCCGATACACGCGATTTCTTCACCCGGCTGAAGATACGTGAGTGAGCGCATAATCTGGAACGCTTCCCCCTTCTCATTCAGCGCCTGGAATAGAATCGGTTTCCGTGCCGGAGCAATGAAATTTACCGAGCCGTCAGCTTCTACCGGAACCGTACCGAGAATGGCGCGACCGTTTTCCTCGCCAGCCACTCCCATAATCGGGTCGAACTGGTCAAGCGTCGTTTTCGGGAAAATCTGGACAATTCGCAGAGCTTTAATACTTCCGCGCTCCACCTTGTCGCCAAGTCCCTGATAAATATCCTGGACGAAGAACCGCCCCTCATCCGGCGCATTTTCTGGAAGGAAACTCGGTAACACCGGCGGCATTTTTCGCGCCGCGAACGGCATCGGCGAGTCACACCCAATTTCGCGATCACGATACAGCAACTCACGGTTTCCGAAACGGTCATAGACATAAAGTCCCAGCGCCTCATCTCGACACGGTTTCGGCTCGAACTCCAACCGATACGGGCTGTACGCCGTCAGATAAAAGTCCTCAGACAGCGGCCACGGCGACGCATAAAATTGCGGAATGTCATTCGTCTCGGCTTCCGGGAACGGAATTTCTGGCGTGATACGCTCAATCGCCGCAGGTCCGTCCTTCGCGACAGCTGGGTCAAGAATCACAAGCGATCCACCTGTGCAGGAATGGTGCGCTGTCGCCGTTAATACCCATTTCCGACTTCCCGGAATCGGCTTCGCCTGGAACGTGCTGAAAATATCCAGCGACGCATTTCCCCACACCGCCGTCGGATTCGTTCCGTCAGGGCGCATGGACCAGAGATTCTGGTGCGTTACCGCGTCTCGGTCGATATAATCCCAGCGCGAGTAAAAAACCTGTCCGTCATGGGAAACTGTCGGGTACCACTCATTCGTTTCATGCCATGAGAGCGCGTAAATTCCGCTTCCGTCCGCGTTCATTTTGTGCGTGGTGTAATTCGTCCAGCGCTCGCCGAAACCCCACCAGAAACAGCGCGGGTGTCCCTTACGGCGACTCGACACAAACACGATATTTCCCTCCGGCAGGTAACACGGCATGAGGTCTTCATAACATCCGTCCGTCAACTGACGCAGACCCGTTCCGTCCGCGTTCACTTCATAAATATGGTAATATTCATGATGACTTTCTTCTTTTTCATTCACGACTTTCGGCGTCCACGCTTCCTGCCACGGGAAACGTTTTCCATCTTCTTTCAGTTTCACCCACGAGAAGACAATTTTCTTTCCGTCCCACGACAGACACGGATCCGCGATGTTTCCGCCTTCCATCTGTCCCGCGAGAATATCCTGACATTTCAGGGTTTTTCCCGGTTCATCCAGTACGTAAAGTCCGCCACCACGCTGCGCACGCCAGCCGAAATACTGCATGACGATGTGGTTATAAGAAGTCGGACGGCGTTTCACGAACAGCAATTTCCCCGATTCTTTCACGAGTGGATTCGCGAGCACCAGCGCACGTTTCCAGACGCGCGTTTCAAAATAAATCGGTAAAATATCCGTCACCCAGACCGATTCAGCATTCAGCGCGGCGAAACGTTTTTCCAGCTCCGCGAGTTTCGTGCCGATTTTCGCCATTTCCGCTTTATCTGCCGTATCCGCGAGCTTCTCATACAACTGACGCATTCCCTTCAGATGTTTTTCCAATTTCTTCAGGAATTCAGCTCTTACAACTAACAACGGTTCAGAATCTTTCGGATTCGCCGAGTTTTTCAGGAATTTTCTGCTCGGCGCGTCGTCTGTTTTCCATTCTTCGAGCACAAGCCGCCACAGATTCGCATCGGTCGGCATTTCGTATCCTTCCGAGACCGCTTTCTTGAGCGTCGCACGGAGCAAATCCAGTTCCGCCTGCATCACGCTTCCAGCTTTCGGCGCATTGGTATTTTCGCGGTAATAACTCCAGCAATTCGCCGGGTTCTGCGGGTCGCCTTTCGCAGCAACGAAACCTTCCGCAGCTGTGAAGTCCGCATCATCTTCACGGAACATAATCGATGGATTCCATCCTGTCGTGTCCGCAGCAATCGTCGGTCCGGAACTGACACGGAAATAAACACGGTCACCGACTTTTAGCGCAATTCGGATATCGTGAGAGGTACCCTGCGCGTCATTTCCGGCAATATCCGCTTTCCATGTGACAGGGTCATCATTTACACTGATTTCCGCACGGATACCGTCGCCGGACGTGTGCAGTTTTCGGACTGTTCCGCGAATATAAGCGGTTCCTTCACGCGGTGAGGTGAAAACTCGTACAATCGGTGCGTTCTGACCGGGGTGAACCCACGTTTTTCCGATGCGCGACCAAGCACCTTTATTACCTTCAAAAAAGTGCGACCCGAACCAGATTTCGTTCGGTTCCCAAGTCAACGGAATGTAACGTTCACCGGTAGACTTATCCCCGTCCCATGCCGACGACGTCCAAAAATCGTCTGCCAGACACGTAAAACTACATGCCGCCATGGATAAAAACAGTAACGACGTTTTTATCATGGCGGAAAGTTTAAATGATAACATAATGAAATCCCTTCTAAAAATACGAATAAATTTCTGCAACGCAGTCGCGATTACCCCTCCGCCTCACATACGTTCGGCACCTCCTCTAATAGGGAAAGTTAGAATCACGACTGCGTCACATGCTTTTCATATTTATTTACAATTCTCGGCTACTTCTTCTTCCATACTCGAACATAATCGACTTCAAAATCTAACGGATATGGCATGTTCGGGTCTGTTTCGCCGACCCAGCCCCCAATCTGGAACATGCACATGAGCAGATACATCTCATTCGCAGGCGTCGGTCCTTCATAGTCCCAGAACACTTCGCCATCCAGATACCACGTAATCCGACCTTCCTGCCAGTTAATCGCCCAGGTGTGGAACTCATCCGTTATATCCGCCGGACACGGCAAGAATCGGTGTGCCGCATCAATAAAATGCACGTGTAACTGAATTTCTTCCGGTTTCTTGCACAGCCACTCGAAAATGTCGATTTCTTTCGCGCGCGAGCCGCCGACCGGTCCAATCTGACGGATTCCTTCCGGGGAGAATTCCTGATTTTTCGCGCCGACGCTGTGTAACCAGAACGACACATACGCACCACTCTTTCCTTTCGGCATCCGGCAACGAATCTCCCACCAGCCGTATTTCTGGGAGAATTTAATTTCATCACGGAACTCTTTCGTCGCTTCATCATACCGATAAATTGCGGACGTAATCCCCGACGCGGTTTTCGTTTCCGGAGTGTCGCGTTTCGGAAGGTCTTTATCGACACGCAGTTTCAGAATTCCGTCCGACATGACATAATGCGCAATCGGCGGATTCGGCTGCCAGCCGCGGACGTGGTCATTCGGGAAACCGATACGCGTATAGTATTCGACGCGCCCAAGACGGTAACCGGGGAACCATTTATTCGCGTCCAGTTCCGTACCGTCGAAATTATCCTCGAACGTCATTTCCCAACTCGCGTCCTGCGACGGGTGCAACGTTTTTTCAGCCTCATTTTCCGTCGCCCATAATGTCATGGAGCTTGAGAGAATAAAAAGACCAAGAATAGAAACAAAAAAACATTTTTTTGTCATGGTGAAAACCTTTCTTTATTTTTTTAAGGTGGGTATAATCACATATTTATGTAGGTAAATAAGTCATCATTTATATGGAAATCAAGTCTCATGGCGGAACTTAATCCAATTCGCCAATGACTTCATCGCCCTGAATGGAGCCAAGCGCACGCCAGGTTTCGATGTCGATGCCGTTCTTGACGAAACGGACGGAACCGTCACCGTTCGCCGCGTTGACGCCGCCTGCGTGATTACTTCGCGCGGAAACGAACACTTGCGAGGGATTTTGCTGCGCCGGACCCGGTAAATCGCGGTTACTTCCGTACGGACTGGCAAGAGAATCCACGCCGGAATTCGGAGAATAAACCGTCATGAACTGCGCGCAACCGCCGTCATCATTAATAATGTCGCCACGGAAATCCTGCGAGTCGTCTTCCAGTGCCTGAATGATTTCAGAGACGAACACGGTATTCGATAAACCGTCACGGATTTCGGACGCTTTATTCGCGCGGTTCGTGCCGAAAGCGGAACGATAATACTTACTTCCTTCATACGGACGGTGTTCGTGATCGCCATAACCCCAGTTTACGACATAATTTCCACGAGAACGCACTACCTGACCGCCTTGTATCCAGAGTCCTTTTCGGTCTTCCGGGCAGAAGTATAACGGAACCTGAACCTCCAAATTCGCACTGTCTTTCCAGCAACGCAACAAATCCATCGTGGGGAAATCGCTGGCAAGTGCTTCCTGCTCGATATAGGGCCACAACTGGTGGACGAACGTTCCGCGTGATTCCGGATACTTGAATTTCGGATACCGTGTTGGATCACGTTGTACGCTGGACGGCGCGTTGTAACCGTGAATCGCCCCATACGGGAACGTTCTCATCGCGGATTCATGGGTGTTCATTGCAAGAATCCACTGTTTACAGTGATTCGTGCACTGCATTCGCCTCGCCGCTGCGCGTGCCTGCTGGACTGCCGGGAGAAGAAGTCCCACCAACATTCCGATAATAGCGATGACGACCAGAAGTTCAACTAATGTGAAACCTTTTTTCATGGTAAATCCCCCGGGTTATATTCCATCTGTTTTCCGTCAATCGTAACTCGAATATCCGAATTGGCATTCATTTTTGGTGGCATTACCTGCTCAAGAAGGTCCTGAGGCACCATATTTCCCATACCATCGTCAATCATGCGTGTACCTTTTTTCTTATACGCGAAAATACGCACGATTTTCTCTCCCGGCGGAACGTTAACCGTGTACACTCCGTTCTCGATAATACCAGCAACGGACGCGGTCTTTCCGTCAACCGGGGCGAATTCCATCCGTCCTTCCACCACCGGTTCACCTTTCCACGACACATTCCCCGTGACGGTCGTGAGTTTCTCTCCTCCACATCCACTCAGGAAAGAGATGAGGAGGAGGGATAAAATCAGAAATCCTTTCTTTAACATTTTTTTCCTCTTTTTATCCTTATTTACCTTTTTTTCTCACGAACACAACGCCGACAGCGCCCAATACCATCATCGCCCGCGCTACCAACGCAAAAGTCAATTACGGGAGGGAGATAATAGGTAAAATGTGTTCATGGCAACACTCCTACTAGTTTTATTTTGGTGCTTGGTTAAAAAACGCCAAAATACGCAAATTTAATTGTTTTATTGTATATCAAATATAAAACGTTCTACACTCATCCACCCACAGTTTCCGTTATTTTACTTTATGTAAAATGAATTGATAAAGAAGGCGGGTAAAATTTGTCGTTCTTACGAATTAAATAACATATCGAGCTTGAAAATCAGCT
>JAUNAI010000004.1:38713-44320 GCA_030527705.1 Planctomycetia bacterium
AGTCTAATTCGCCGATAACTTCGTCACCCTGAATAGAACCAAGTGCGCGCCAGGTTTCAATATCGATACTGTTTTTGATGAAACGGACGGAACCGTCACCGTTTGCCGCGTTGACGCCACCTGCATGGTTACTGCGAGCGGAAACGAAAGTCTGTGACGGATTTGTCTGTGCCGGACCCGGTAAATCGCGGTTACTTCCGTACGGACTGGCAAGAGAATCCACACCAGAATTCGGTGAGTAAACCGTCATGAACTGTGCGCAACCACCATCATCATTAATAATATCGCCACGAAAATCGAGGGAATCATCTTCCAATGACTGAAGAATTTCCGACAGGAACACGGTATTCGATAAACCATCACGGATTTCGGACGCTTTATTCGCGCGGTTCGTGCCGAAAGCGGAACGATAATATTTATCTCCTTCATACGGATGGTGTTCGTGGTCACCGTAACCCCAGTTTACAACGTAATTTCCACGTGACCGCCCGATACTACCGCCCTGAATCCATAACCCTTTTCGGTCTTCCGGGCAGAAGTATAACGGAACCTGAATATCGAGATTCTTTCCCCAGCAATCGAACGTTTCCATCGTGAAATTGACAGCGATCGCCTCCTGTTCAATATACGGCCACAACTGATGAACAAAAGTCGCGCGTGTCTTCGGATATTTAAATCTCGGATAGCGCGTTGGGTCACGCACCACATCCGACGCCGCCAACTGGCCATGAATCGCACCGTACGGAAACGTTCTCATTGCAGATTCATGAGTATTCATCGCAAGAATCCACTGTTTACAGTGATTTGTACACTGCATTCGTCTTGCCGCCGCGCGTGCCTGCTGAACAGCCGGAAGAAGAAGTCCCACCAACATTCCGATAATGGCGATGACAACTAAAAGTTCAACTAATGTGAAACCTTTTTTCATGACAAATTCTCCGGACTCTATTCCATTTTCTTTCCAGCAACGGTCAGTTGAATTTCAGAATTGACATTCATTTCCGACGGTATAATCTGATCAAAAAGGTCTTGAGAAACCATATCCCCAAATCATCAATCATTCGAGAACTTTTTTGGTACGTAAAAATACGCACAATTTTCTTTCTCGGCGGAATATCAACCGTGTGCGCTCTGTTTTCGATAATATCAGCAACGGACGCGGTCTTTCCGTCAACCGAGGTGAATTCTATCCGTCCTTCCACCACCGGTTCACCTTTCCACAACACACTCCCCTTAATGGTCGTGAGTTTTCTCCTCCAAATTCCAGTCAAAAGAAAGGTAAGAAGGAGTGCCCCCCTAGAACCCCTTCTTTCGTATTTTCATCCTTTCTTTATTGGCGATTTCCTTTTTTCTTCAGGAACACAATGCCGACCGCGCCCAGTACCATCATCGCCCATGTTGCCGGTTCCGGAACAGAATCTGGCGTTTCAGGAGTGATTCCCGCCATGATGTAAGCGGAAAGTAACGTACTATCGCCGTTGTACTTACCGAGACTGTTTATAACAAAATCAATCGAGTATTTTGCAAAAACCTGTTCAAGGAAAAATTCTTCATACGGAATGCTGTTTCCATTCTCTACGTCGGAAACAATATTGTAAATCTCATCACCGTCAGCAAGAATACTGAATTCAATACCATTATACTGGGTATTCAACTGACGGAGACTTCCTGCGATATCAAACCACGTTCCATCTTCTGCACCAACTTCCCAACGCGCTAGGACGTAATTCATACCCGTATTATGGTTCGCAGGATGGAATTCCAATTCCGTAGAATCTGTGGCAACCGAGTCACCATAAACTTTATTCGGGGTGATACCAGAACCATTTCCGTCAGTAAACATCGGTTTTGCACCATTTGCGCCAATCGCGTTATAGGTCATCTTAATTTCATTCGTGGTTCCATCGATATTCGCATTATCTGAAACATAATAGGACCAACCGACGCCCAACGTACCATTTTCACCGAAACTGTCGCGAATCGAGGTAATATACGGAACCGCCTCAATCTGAACACCAGCATGACCCAGACCACTCGCCATCGAGCCGTTTGCGTGGGACTTGATATTCAGAGACGTATTCGTTGAGATAATCATCGTGTCCGTCGAGAAATCGGCAGCGGAACTTTTCAGTGTGCCGGAACCTAAATCGACCGTCTTTCCTGTACTGGAATTCGACACGTCTCCACTCCAGACAAGTCCAGTACCGTTTGTTTTTGCGTGCTGAACGAAACCAGTAATACGAACTGGACCAGAATAATTCGAGTCCCAACTTAAGACAAGATCGTCCGTTGAGTTGCTCGGATGGATATTAACGCTACCGATGTCTGTACGGTGAACCGGATTGGCATTTTTATTATCATCATCAAAAATCACCCCACTCGACACGGCAGGAACATTCAGGCTCCAGTCCGTACGCGGACCAGCGAAACCCTTAAAATTCACGCTATTTTTATTTCCAGCACCATAATAAATCAGAGAGCCGTTAGCCTGTCCAACATTTTTGAAGGTCCATGTACCATTCGTTCCAGTCAGAACTGCGTCCTGACCTTCAGAAAATGAACCAATTCCCGCGGCGTAATCGCCTGCGAGGTCGGCAACGATCGTAGCACCATAAGAATAGGTACTGCATAAAAAACAGAAAAACCACGCCGCCAACGCAAAAGTTAATTTGCGGGGGGGGGGGTAATAGGTAAGATGTAATCATTGTAACACTCCTGTGCGATTTGACTCGGGTTTCTCCTGAAAATCTACGCAGCTTTCCAGACATACCCACTTTGTCGCTATCGTCATTTTAATCTACATAGTATAGGTTGTCAAGGGGGGAATTTAAATTTTCTTGTAAAAATAAGTCCAATTATATGGACTGTATTGTTTTTAGTAGTATTTTCCCGATTGTCCTAGAAAATGAGCCAACTCTTGCCGAATAGCACTCTGTGAGGTCGGCAACGATGATGGCACCCAAAAAAGATGAATTGCATAAGTAACAGAAAAACCACGCCGCCGATACAAATGTTAATTTGTAGGGGGGGGGGGGAATAGACAAGATGTTGTCATTGTAACGCTCCTGTGTGTTGCAAAACGGGCCATTACTGAAAATCTACATAAATTTTCCAGACATGCCCACTTTTTCACTATCGTCATTTTAATTCATGCTATGCAACTTGTCAAGGGGGTGGAATTCATTTTTTAATAAAAAAAGTGTGAAATTATTTCGATTGTATTACCTAGACAGGTACATCAGGACATTTATGGAAGTGTTGATTAAGTCGTATTTTGGGAGGCGACGCGCGAGAGCGTCACTATAGTGCGCGCTAAAATATCGATATTAGGTTGAAATCGGTGATTTTGGGGGACTTTTTAGGCTAAAATTTACATTTTTCGCCACTTCTGTGACGCTCTCGTGCGTCGCCTTTCAGAAAACACGTAGTGAAAAGCACTTCTGAACACCCCGTCGGACTACGTCCGCCATCCTCTTAAGAAGAGGGGAATAGCGACATTCTCGTGCATTTTCTCCCAGTTAATCAGCAGGAATGAATCCAGTTTCTGTGGAATCGGTAGATAAATCTGAGTGGTTTCCCGAAAACTTATATAAGTTTCCGCAGATACTCGATACTTCGCGCTGCCTGTTCCAGCGTACCGCACTCGACACTCAGGACGATATCTTGCGGAAGCGGACGGAGAATGGCGATGATTTTTTCCCAGTCGACCACGCCGTCACCACACGCGCAACCGACGGCAGTTCCCATGACTTTCCCACGCTCCGCGTTCGACTGCTCGACGGAAATATCTTTCGCATGCATGTGAATAATCCGATTTTTAAACCGTTCCACCTGTTCCACGGGGTCAAGTCCGCCAAGATACGCGTTTCCCGTGTCGAAATTCGCTCCGACGCACGGTGACGGCACGAGATTCAGAATTCTCTCATACTTATCCGGCACGAGCGAGTACGTCTGGTGCGTCTCCAGCCCGATTTTAATTCCACGCGGTTCAGCGACCTTCACCGCCTCCATGATAGAGTATTTTATCAGGACGAAATCCTCTTCTTCACTCGTCCACGTCTGCTTGTGTCCCTCGTGCGTGTTGAGAATCGGTGCACCCGCCTCTTTCGCGAATCGTGCCGCTTGTTTCAGATACTCCACCGCGATTTCTGGCTTGGAGAGTTGTGAGTGACTCGAAAACGCCGACAGTTTCAGCCCATGTTTTTCTACCGCATTTTGGATTCTCAACGGGTCGTCAAGCATCGAAACACTGTGAAAATACCGTGCCTCGGAGAGCAACTCACGCCCCCAGTGTACCATCGGTTCGATGTACTCATAACCCAGTTCCGCTGCGAATTGCACGCCCCACTCGAAACTTTTATGACTCGTGCGGACCGCTTCCAGATTCAGACCAATTCCAATTTTCCCCATAATGTGATTCCTTTAGATCGTTGGCAATTCATATCCCTTCCGGTGTTTGCGTACTAAATACGTATTCGCTTCATTATCATTCACGAAACGCTCCGCGACGGGGTCCCACTCGAGTGAGCGTCCGACATAACGCGCGATATTCAGTATGTGACAGAGGCTGGCGGTTCGGTGACCGTACTCGCAGTCGTCGGTGGGGCGTTCACCCGACCAGATACAGTCGAGCCAGTTACGGACGTGGTTCTGGTTCTGAATCGGTGAGTTTTTCAGCAGTTCTTCTGCCATTTCACGCGGATTTGTCGTAATATTTGCGCGGAAAATTTCCATTTTGGCCTTCTCGCCGAAGAAAATCGCCCCGCCACGATTTGACTCGATTCCCTCTTTTTTTCCAAGATAAACCGTAATTCCGTTCGCGTAGGTGAAGGAAAGTCGCGGATTACTGCAGAATCGATTTCCGCGTGCACTCGATTCTGGCGTGTCGTACGTCAGCGGGACGAGTTTCTCGCCGTCTACGTGAATCTTCACCGGACCGGTTTCCTGAAGTCCGAGGGCTACCTGAATCTGGTCCAGTCCGTGCGTTCCCCAACCGGTCATCTCACCGCCGGAATAGGGACGGAACGACAGCCAGCCTGGTTTTCCGCGTGGGATGAAGAGTTCCGGGTGATACGGAACCGGCTCGGTCGGACCACACCACATATCCCAGTCCAGCCCCTCCGGCACCGGCGCTCCCGGTAACGTACAGAGCCACGGACTTTCATAATTCGCGGCGACGACTTCTTTTATTTTACCCAGTCCGCCATTCAGGATGAATTCACACCCGATACGGTTTTCACGCATACTTCTCTGCATGGAACCGACTTGGAAAACGACGTTCATCTTCCGAGCAGCGCGGACCATCAGCCGTCCTTCCGAGACCGTCAGCGACATCGGTTTCTCCGCGTAAATATGTTTTCCCGCAAGAGCCGCATTCACACAGATTAGTGAACGCCAATGTTCCGGTGTCGCGGTCAGAATCGCGTCCACATCCTTCCGTTCCAGTACTTTTCGGTAGTCGGTATACACATTTTCTTCGGAAATTCCGACGCTTTTTCCGATTTGTCGCGCTCGAGGAAGAAAAACGTCGCACGTGCAGATCGCCTGAACGTCTTTATTCCCACATGCTTGATGGAAAATTCCGGAACCTTGGCGACCCACGCCAAT
>JAUNAI010000434.1 GCA_030527705.1 Planctomycetia bacterium
ACTAGCGTTTCTCTCAGAACCTGAATTGGCGTGGCATTCTGAAACGTTCCTGATACTGGAAAATTTATATCTACACGCCGATCAAGCCAAATCGGAATATCTGTCTGCGTCCCGAATCGGTCCAACGCGTCACGTAGAGGAACTTCATTCCAGCTCAATCCGACTCGTGCTTCCAACGCACGTGAAAACTCCGTAGCCGAGACCTCCGAAATACTTAAAAATTTTCCACCAAGTCCCATTCCGAAACTAAAAGAAAAAATGAAAATTCCCCAGACAGCCAGCCCCCCCTGACGTATGCCACACACCATATATTCCATACACGTACTTACACTTGACTTTTTCATGAATGGCTCCCAAAATAGTCACTCAATCTACCCACACTCCCATAAATCGCTACGATTATTATACCATACGAAAACGTATACGCAAGAGTAATCAGGTTAAATTCCGTTAAAAAACCGAAATTTTACGAAATATGTCTGAAATTTTCCTAAAAATTTCCGGGGGGTCTTGTAATCCACTCAAGATTGTGTAAAATAAAGAGTGGTAAATATCATTACTCAGTTCAGAATGCGTTAAGCAACCGCTGAATAAGAATCGTAAAAATGTGAAGGAATAAAATGAGCCACACCCTCCCCACCCATTTTGGACCATTCGACGTCCAGAGCCGTATCGGCCGTGGCGGTATGGGGGCTGTGTATCGTGGAATTCACCAGACAACAAAAGTTCCCGTCGCAATTAAGGTTCTGGCTGAGCCACTCGCTGATGATGAAAACTTTCGACAGCGTTTTAATAAGGAAATCGCTGCGCTTCGGCAACTCCGCCACCCGAACATCGTCCGCCTTCTCGGTTCCGGTCTACAGGATGATTTCTGTTATTATGTTATGGAACTGATAGATGGTCCGTCGCTCGAGAAAGAAATCCGCGCTGGTCGCCGTTTTTCGTGGCGTGAAACGCTTCGAATCGCCATTCAGATTTCCTCTGCGTTGAACTGTGCTCACGCGCATGGAATTATTCACCGAGACCTGAAGCCCGCGAATCTACTTCTCACGCCGGAAGGAAACGTCAAACTCTCCGATTTCGGCATCGCGACGCTTTTCGGCTCGAGTAAAATTACCTCACTCGGTAGTATTATCGGGACATTAAATTACATGTCACCGGAGCAGGCCGCCGCGGAACCTGTTTCTGCTCGTTCCGATCTTTTTAGCTTCGGCGCTGTTCTTACGGCACTCATGACTGGTACTCCGCCATTTAGTGGCTCTACGCTCCCGGAAATTATCCATCAGCATGTTTCCAGACGCGCACGTCGACCAAGTCAGTTAGGTGTGGAAATTCCGGTAGAATTTGACGAGTTAATCGGCCGACTACTGGAAAGAAATCCTGACCGACGTCCGAAAAACGCGTATTTCGTTTACCGTATGTTCGACGCGCTTCAGCACGAGCTTTCGGATAACACGGAGGAATCTGCTTTTTTCGCTGAACAAGCTGATTCTTTAGTGCGCGCTTCTGTTCCTGTTCCGCTTTCAACGGATGTTTTACAGAAGAGGCTTTTCTCCAACCGTCTGGAAAGAATGCCTGAAATGGATACTGAAGATGACGTTGAAAATGAATTCCGGAAGGAGGCGGAAACTGAAAATTTAGAGCTAGGCTCAGAAACGGCTACTGAGTATTTTTCTGAGAACATATCAGAAAACCTCTCTGGAAATAAAATAGAGAATGTAATGCTCCAGAGAGATTCTACCTCCTCGAGTGTTTCCATCTCGCCGAGTGCGGCTATTACCCCAGTCGTATCCATTATACCGAGTGGAACGACGCACGATTTCATGCTGGGTAATTCGTTATCAGAAGAGAATACAGAAGTAGAAAAAAAGACAGAGAAAATATCAGAAGCCTCTCCTACTCCGAGTTTTTTTCTGCCGGAAACAGAAGAAACGCCGGAAAATGCGGAATCTCCGTGGAGTGCGTTGCTGATGGTTCTTATACTTTCCGCTGTTCTCATTTTTTTCGTTGCGCACATTATCCGTACGTGGTCAACGCCACCTGAAGCCGACAAGTTATTCGCACGGATTCAGGAAGCTGCCGAGGATGAAAAGGCTGTCAATTCCGATCGGTTTATTCAGGATGTAGACCTTTTTCTGACCTGTTATTCTCAGGATGAACGTGCGCCGCAAGTCCGCGAGTATCAGACGGAAATCGATCTGAATCGCCTGGAAAAGAAACTTCTTCTCAACTCGTTTGGCAACCGTTTTCGTTCCGCGTCGCCGATTGAGCGGGATTACCTGAATGCGATTCGGAATCTCCAGACTCGGCCAGTTGAAACACAGCAGAAATTGGAAGATTTCGTCCTTTTTTACGAGTCTGCATGTGAAACGCTCCGAAAAAGTCCAGGATTCTCACAGGAAGAGCTGAATCGTAATACCCAGTACATTTCGGTAGCTCGTCGGCAACTTTCTCGTATCCGAAAAGTACTCCAGTCGGAACAGGACGCACGTCGGCCTATTTTGGTGGCGGAGGTGCAACGTGTGTTGGAGCTTTTACGTTCTTCCGACCCTGAAGATATCCAGCGTGGAGAAGCTCTCCGTGTTGCCATTCTCCGTCTCTATTCCACCACCGAGCCGGAACTTGTCGCACCGTTGAAGGAGTAGGGCGTTTTATCTCCAAGGCATTAT
>JAUNAI010000435.1 GCA_030527705.1 Planctomycetia bacterium
GGCTCCGGCTTGTGCCCCGGCCTGCAACTAAGTTGCAACTCACACAAAACCTCATGAAAAAAGGAGGAAACTCACTTTTCCTCCTCTAATTTCCAGAAACCGGAATGCTGTACAAGTCTTCCGGTTTTTTTGCGTATTTAGGTGATTTATTGATTCTCTTATTTCTTTTCTTTTAAGAGAGCTTCTTTCTGGAACGATAAAATCGGCAAGACGTTCTGAAGTGTGAAACCACTGTCTTCGAAGCACCCTTCCGACGGACGTAGGAAGCGGATTTTCCATACTCCACCAGTCGCGCATGTTGCGGAATCCGGATAGAAGAACTCCGTTTCGGAAATCATGTCTTTCTCGACCACTTTTTCACCGCTTGGCGACCAGACTTCTACATGTGCCGGCTCCGCTCCGAAACCGCGCACACACAGACCGATTTCCTGTGTTCCCGGCGGTAGGTAAAAATAGAGGTCGCCAGCTCCACGCAGCCAATTAATCCGCGTCGCATCGACCGCCACCGGCACGGTACAACGCTCAATCGCTGCCGCGTGGTTATCCATTTTCGCTTCCAGAACGTAAATGCCAGGTTTCTCTGCTGAAAACGTAATTTCTGCCGTCCCAGGTCTCGTGCGCGTCTTCCCATTTTTATCCTGATATTCTGTCATGATGGGGACTTGTGTTTCACAGACAGTCTCGCCATTCTGTGTCGAAACGTGGAAATTCGCGGGCGCTGCGTCCGGTGTTCCATTCACTGGAGACATTCTCACAGAGGTCGTTATTTTCCCAGCTTCACGCACGACGAGGAACCAACGCGCTCGGTGACGCACCGGCATAAACGGCAATTTTTCCACAACTTCCACGTTTTCAACATTTTCCGCTTTATTTTCCACCATGTTCTTCACTACCGGAATCAGCTTTTCCACTGAAATCGGCACGGTCGGCAGGCGGCGTGTGTTCCGAATTGGATAATTTTCCTGAAGCCATTCCTGCGTCAGTACAAGTTCTTCACGGGAATCACCATTTACCGTCGTGATTTTTCCCGTCACAGCCGCCATTCCCCAACCTTCTTCCGACATGTTCATGAAATGGAACGGTTTCACGTCGAAGCCCGGTAGAATCGTTACGTCTGAGAAATTCACACTTCCGACAGCTCGCGTGCATCCCTGGTCGGCACGAATCACAATCGGCGACTGACCTGATTTTACGGTCGGGACGGTTTCATCTTTCTGCGCTTCCGGGTCATATTTCTGAATTTTTACGCCGTCGAAAGTGACTTTAACCGAGTCCTGAAGGTTATTTCGCAGGAAAATCCAGCCGTGACGGTCACCGATGGTGGTGAAGTTCTTTACTGTAAACGTTCCGTGCGCCGGTTCAGGCATCGGGCCACCGTCACGAGAAGCACCAAGCGTCCAGTAAAGCCCCGTTGAACCGTTATTTTTAGAAACACAATTCTCCAGCGTAATTGAAAGCGGGTGAGAGCTTTTATCCATGTTCGGTAAGTAAAACGCGTAACCACACGAGGCGTTTCCCTCACACAGGCAGTTCCGCATGACGCAATTCGTGAGTTCCTCACTCTTCGCGTTCGGCTCGAAATCGATCCCCGCCTGCGGTGCCGTCCCGGAAGTATTCCGCATAAGCGTTTCTTCAATTAAGAGATTTCGCGCGCTAATGACGCTGATTCCTTGACGGTGATTCTCGTTACAGTCTACACGTCGAATCGTCACGTCCGTATTCGTCATGCCACGTTTTGAGACACCGAGATAAATACCGTCGCCGCCGCTTTTTTCGATGGTTAAATCCTGAATGAGTACGTTTTTAGAACTCAGAATGGATACCGCGTGTCGCCACTCGGATTTTGAGTACGGTTCATTCTGGTAATCACACTTCCACATCCGTAACGTGGAACCTTTATATCCTTTTTCACCGCGTAGAATTACGTTTTCACACTGGGAAATGCGGATAAGTGCGTCGACTTTTCCATGAAATTCGCCTCTTTTCGCCAAGAGAACCGTGCCGTCTTCCACGATAATTTCTTGATTACTCACAGCCTGTAACGGCATCGTGACCCACTCGGATTCCTGTCGGTCCAACCAGAGTTTCGGCACGCCAGAGGAAATCGCCGCCTGAATAAACTGCGTCGAGTCTTCCGCGTCGAATCCCCACCAGGAAACTCGCGCTTCCGTCCGTTTTCCGTCCAGAACTTCCTGAACTAGAGCTGGTTCCGCCCATTTTTGTGTATTTACAGTGTTCTTCTCAGCGCTTTTCTCTGTACTTTTCTCCATAGCGGAGAGCGTTCCGGAGGAAATCAGAACGGAGAGAGCGACACATACGGTTAATAGTAAACGATTCATAATTGACCTTTCTTTTTAAGGTAGGTGGGGGGGGAATAAATAGAAATCAGTTTTATTATAAGTGCGTGTGCGTATTCTGTCAAGAGTTCCCCACAAGAAGGTGAAAGAAAAAGAGGAAAAAGTTAAAGAAGTTAAGTAGACCAGATTAAGTCACACGTTTAAAGTCACTCCTTTTAGCCTGAATATTTCATACCTGAAAAGGTAAAAACGTTAAAATATCGTGTAAAATACGGCATGAAATCCTCATTTTTTAGTAGAACGTTAAAATAACACGGTGTATTTTAACGCGGAAACAAAAATCATTAAATCTCCCACAGATCTCACAGACT
>JAUNAI010000436.1 GCA_030527705.1 Planctomycetia bacterium
TATGTATGTATGTATGTATGTATTCATTTCGACCCCTAAATTTGGTTAAAATTTCCAAAAAATCTTTATGATATAAATTTTAATCCACATTTCCTGAATTACAAGTGTCTTTTCGCAAAATTTTAGAAAAATTTTAAAAATTTTGTAAAAATATCCTGAATTTATCGCCATCTCCAAGAAAAGCAGAAAAGGCTACCCAATACAGATAGCCTTTCTGATAAAATTCAACACGAAAAAGAAATTACGATTCCAGAACATCCTTCTCACGCGCTTCCGCCATCGTTTCGACGTCTTTCTCGAACTTCTTAATCAGATTCTGAATCTCTTCCTTCGCCGCGTCACGGTCATTTTCCGAGAACAGTTTATCCTTCTCGCCCTTGTCGCACGCCTTAATTCCATCACGACGGATATTACGCAAAGAGACTTTCGCCTCTTCCTGCAACTCACCGATACGCGCAACCAACTTACGGCGCGTTTCCTGCGAGAGCGGCGGAATGTTCAGACGGATCACCTTACCATCATCCTGCGGGGCGAAACCTAAATCACTATTGATAATCGCCTTACTAATATCTTTCAGCGTGGACGGATCGAACGGACGAATCACAATCTGCATCGGTTCAGGACAACCTATCGACGCCAACTGTTTCAACGGACATTCCGAGCCGTATGCTTCCACCTTTAGCGAATCGACCAAACCAGGATTCGCACGACCAGTACGGATACCGGCAAGATTAGATTTCAGACGCGAAACCGCCTTTTCCATGCGTTCTTCAACATCTAAAAGAATATCGTCAGTCATAGTTCCCTCTGTTTTTTCGTTTCTGAATTCTGATTTGTTTACATATTGGAAATTAACGTGCCAATCTCTTCCCCACGGACAGCTTTTTCAATATTTCCCTCAACTCGGTAATTGAAAACCCGAATCGGAAGGTCATATTCCATACACTTCGTGACTGCACCCTGATCCATAATCCGAAGATGTTTTGCTAACACTTCATCGTATGTCAGGTGTGGATAGAAGATTGCCGTCTCGTCTTTTACCGGGTCACTAGAATAAACACCGTCCACTTTAGTCGCTTTCAGCAGTATGTCCGCTTCCAGCTCCAAAGCACGTTGTGCAGCACCAGTATCAGTTGTCACGAATGGACTTCCAATTCCCGCAGCAAGAATAATCACACGCCCTTTTTCCAAGTGATGCAACGCACGCCGACGAATATACGGTTCCGCAACGCCGTCCATACGAATCGCCGTCATGACACGGGTATTACATCCAATCGTTTCCAGTGCGTCCTGCATCGCCAACGCATTCATCACAGTCGCGAGCATGCCCATATAATGTGCCGTCGCTTCGTGAATATGCGCACCTTGTGACATAAATTGAGCGCCACGGAGAATGTTGCCGCCACCTAAAACCAACGCAATCTGCGTTCCGGAAAGCGTAGCCGCCTGAATCTGATTGGCGATTGTCACAACCGACTCCATGGAAATACCACGCCCACCCGGAGGCGCAATAGCTTCCCCTGAAATCTTCAATATAAGACGTTTATAAGCGGGTGTGGTTTCTGTTGTCATTTCGTTTCCTACTTAACTGATTATTTGGGGACGACACATTTAGCGTCGTTCGGAGGTGAATACTAAAGGGTCCGTTTCTGACACTTCAGCAACACAAGTGGCTACTACCCTATTCGCGTCACCTCCCCCAATCGACTATTCAGTGACTACCGTTTAATTATTTACCTAACATCCAGTGCACGAATTTCGTGATGACGAGACCATTTTCTTTCGCGTACTGTTCGACTGTTTTGGACGGGTCTTTCACGAACGGCTGGCTGAGCAGGCATTTCTGCGCAAGGAATTTACCCATGGAACCGTTAATGATTTTCTCTTTAATTTCGTCCGGTTTAGAAGCGTTTTTCGGATCCGCATTCATCAGTTCGAGCTGGATACGACGTTCGTTTTCAATGACGGACTGATCCAAATCTTCCGCACGCAGTCCCTGCGGCTTCATAGCAGCAACGTGCATGCAGATGTCACGACCGACAGCTTCGTCGCCAGATTCCAGAAGGAGCAACACAGCAGATTTATGGTCGTGATGGAGGTAACTCGCGCACAGACCGTCCACTTTCATGTAACGCTTGACGCGGAAGACTTCACGGATACGGTTGAACAGTTCGTCAAGCTGAGCCTGAAGAGCAACACCCTTACTCGGGGAAGTCTGCGCCATCAGGTCTTCGACCGTTGCGAATTCAGCATTCGTGGCGACCACTTCCGCGATGTCGTTGGCGAGCTGGAGGAAATCTTCATTCGTCGCAACCGGTGCACTTTCGCAGAGAAGTTCAACGAGACCGAGGGAACCATCTTTACGGACCATAGCGATGACGCCTTCTTCCGTCGTACGTTCGGTCAGTTTCTCCGCCATCTTCGCGAGACCTTTTTTACGCAGAATTTCAATTGCGAGGTCTTCATTACCATCGGCTTCGTTCAGGGCTTTTTTGCAGTCCATCATACCGAGACCCGTCTTGTTACGGAGCGCCATAACCTGTGCAGCTGTGATTGCCATTTTGTTCTCCTTATATGTTATTTTATATTGTTAAGGCCTCCCCTTTTAGGAGAGGTGGTGAGCGTAGCGAACCATGGGGTCGGGGTAGAAGTCTTTTAAAAACGTAAT
>JAUNAI010000437.1 GCA_030527705.1 Planctomycetia bacterium
GGTTATCTTCCTGGGAGAAATGGTGAACCTGCAGTTCGTGGTTATTTACCGTGGGGGCGTCGTGTGGAACCTGCGGTCCGTGGGATGGAGCCGCCGGTGATTATGACGCCGGGATTACTCGGAATGTTCGTGCCGGGAACGGGTGGGTATTATCTGAATCAAAGCGCGGAAGCGTTCTTGCCGGAATTAAGTGGAACAGAGACGCAGGAAGAACTCGAGTTACGTGAGGAATTAATCGGTCTTCACGTTCAGGCTCAGAAACGGTTACGGAAAGGAAAACGGCTCGCGAATGCGTCATTTTTCCTGATGCTGATTACGCTGGTCGTGGCACTATGGGGGTATCGAGAATTAATCTGGAGTTACGCGGAGGTGGAACCGGGATTTACGGTGGTGCGTGACCCGTTGGAAACGGAACGGATTCTGCTGAAATATACGCCGGACTCTCGGGGAATATTTTCTATTACGTATAATGATGGTGTACGTGAAACGACGATTCAGGAAGAATTACTCTCGGAACAGATTGGCGTGGAGCAGACTTTCGGTTGGCGGTTACGAGATCTGAAAGCGGAAGATCAGTTGACGCTGACGTATCGGGAGGAATTTATGTTGGCGCAACTGTCGAAATCGGTGGAAAATGTAAAATTCGCGGAAGATACGCTGGCGGAAACGCTCACGGACCTACTTCTGTCAGGCGAGATTCGAGACGCGACGAACGGAAAGCCAATTTCCGGAGCGATGGTGAGAATTCCGGGAACGAAATTTTCGGCGGAAAGTGGCGCAGAAGGAGATTTTCTGGTGTCGGGTTTCCCAGAGGGGAAGCAGACTTTCGAGGTGACGGCAGACGGGTTTATTTCATATAAATTCGAGATGGTGGCGCAGCCGGAACCGGTACGGGTGTTACTGTCACCGGGGTTGGCGGAGGGGCAGATTCGTGTGGTTCTGTCATGGGAGAAAGAGCCAGAAGATCTGGACGCGCACATGGAAGGACCGTTGCCGAACAAGGAGAATTTTCATATTAGTTATGGAAATAAAGGGAATGTGGACGAGCAGTTCGTGAACTTGGACATCGATGCGAGCGACGGTTTCGGACCGGAAACGATTACCGTGTTGGGTGTCGTGCCGGGGACGTATCGGTATTATGTGCATGACTATACGCATCAGGGTGAGAGCGGGTCGAAGAATCTGGCGCAGTCTGAGGCGATGGTGAAGATTTATTATGGAAATCAGGTTCTTGGAACGTTTTTGCCGAATGCCGACGCGGTGGGAAATACGTGGAATGTGTGTGAGATTCAGATCTCAGAAGACCAGCAGGCGAGTGTGAAGGCACTCGGAAGTTTCGAGGATAAGAGCGTACAGGCGATGGAGCTTTACGAGAAACGGACACAGGAAAACCGACTGGCGTGGATTGAGGATTATGGTGGCAATGCGGACACTGAAGATGCGGCAGCAGCGGCGTTGGAGTGGCTCGCACGTCATCAGTGTATAACGAAAACGAAAACGAAACGCGGTCTGAATCCATACGGCTCATGGAGTGTCTGCTGTCTCGACCCGGAAAGTGAACACTGTCGGTGTGAGTATCCTGAATTAAAAGAGGGTGAAAAGCCTGGTAAGTTACTCTGTATGGACGCAGCACCGGATTATATGGTCGCGAATACGGGTCTGGCGGTATTGGCGTTCCAGGCAGGTGGACATTATTTCTTTAATGACCGGAAATACTCGGAAAACGTGAAGCTCGGGCTGGACTGGCTTGTCGAAAATCAGGATAAACATGGTGCTCTGGTCACGCCGACACGGGCCGGGGGGTATCATGAGAAATTTATGTATGAGCACGGAATCGGAACGTTCGCGCTTGCGGAAGCGTGTGCTGTAACGCGTGCGATGGGTGAGAAAGTCCCGGAAAAGTACCAGAAAGCGATGGAAAAGGCGGTGCGGTTCACGCTCAAGATTCAGCATAACGACGGTGGTTGGCGTTATAAGATGGATCCAACGGAGGTGAGTGACACGTCGGTGACTGGCTGGCAGGTTCTTGCGCTCAAGTCTGCGAAAGAGGCTGGATATCAGATTCCGCCGGCTGTGATTCGGAAACTGAAGGTATTTTATGAAAGACATACGCGTCTGAAGAACGGCGAAACGCGTTACACGAACACCATGGCGGGGGAAACGGAAGCGCTGACGGGTATCGGGCTTCTTGTGCGCCAGTTCCTGCTGGACGAGGGAGATTCGACTTACGTGGAAATCGGTGCCGAACGGCTACGGAAAGCGGCGATTAGTGAGTGGGAATCGAAAAAAGAAGAAGAGCGTGTGCCGGATTTCTACACGTGGTACAAGTGTTCATTAGCGATGCAACAGTATGGCGGGCGTAACTGGGAGGTCTGGAATGAGATTATCCGAAATGAGTTGGTCCGACTGATGCGGCGTGACGGCTGTCAGCGTGGTAGTTGGGACCCAGAAGCGGATGTGTATTTCGACATGGGTGGTGGTGGACGTATTTACGTAACAGCTATGGGGGCGTTAACGCTTCAGGTTTATTACCGATACACTACCCAGCGTGAACGACAGTCTCAGCGGACACTATCACGCGTTGAGTCACCGTGAAAAATACTGGAATGAGAATCTTCTTTTCTCGGGGAGACAGGAATGCCTCCCCTTTTTTCTTTTT
>JAUNAI010000081.1 GCA_030527705.1 Planctomycetia bacterium
AAAATGTTTTCTTCCCACGGGCGTCACGACATGACGGGTAGCAAGTTCCTCCCGACAGGGTGGAGTCTTGCGTTGGTGTTTAGTCATAGCCTACCCTTCAAAAAACCTTTTAATAGCGACTACGTCGCAGGTATTTCTTTTTTTCTTGACTCGGTAAGAAAGAATCATGCGAGACGTTTTTATTTTACTCCCGACTCAGGCGATGGATTCCCTGTCGCTTCGCGGAACGACGGAAGACTGTCAGGAACTACTGGCGGCGTGGACCTGTGTGTATCATCCGGAAGTATTGCGACTTACGCGGAAAACCGCCACGCCGATGTATGGGCTGTATATTTATGAGGAACCGGAAAATATCATTCTGATTGCGCCGAAACCGACGATGGATATTCTGGACCCGTACTGGGTTGACCGGGCGGAAAGTCGGAATTGTACGTTCTTGCGTGATTGCTCCGACTTGAATAAGCTGACGGAAGAGTTAATCCACTGTCTGCGTGAAGACGCCGCCCGCGACGCGGAAAAAGAGAAAGAAGCCACAGAAAAAGCGAAAAACACTGAAAACACTGAAAATACGGAGGTTTCCGAAAACACAGAAAGTGAAAAGGAATCGGTTACGGAAAACGCGTCGGAAACGTTTTCGGAAAAAGTAACGGAAACCACGTCGGAAACCACTTCGGAAACGTTAAAAGAACCGATTCCCGGAATGCCGGAAGTTGCGGATTTTATGGCGCTCGGAATGATGCACTTGCTGTCGGAGGTAATGGCGCATAAGTTGCAGTTTATGAGTTATCTGGACAGTTTTTCGTTTACACGGGATGTGCTGACGATTCTGGATTCTATGGACGCGGGGGATGTGGAGAAGGCGAAACGTGACATGCAGATGGCGTGGGACCAGTTGGTGCAGTCGCGGCAGTATTACGCTCCGCAAGATGGGTATCTTTTCGACCTGACACTTCTGGATACAGCGTATCTTCCGGAATCTTTTCAGAATGAGCTAGAAAACGCGACGGAGATGAACCTGCTAGCGGACGGTGCGGTAATTACGCAGATGGCGGAGACTTTTCCCGCGATGCTTGACGAGTTGAAAAAAGGTCTGGACGTAAAAAATGTCTGTCTTGTGGGTGGTGAAGAGACTGAAACGGAATTTCCATTGTTGACACAAGAGGGAATTTTACGTCGGTTACAGCACGGTCTGGAAGTTTATGAAAAGTGGCTTGGAAAAAGGCCGGAGATTTACGCGCGTCGGAAATTCGGGCTGACGCCGATGTTGCCGAATGTGCTGAAGAAGCTGGGTTTTCAGGGTGCGTTGCACTTTACGCTCGATGACGGAAAGTTCCCGGTTTCGGAGCAGACGCGGATTGCGTGGAAGGGAACAGATGGTCAGGTAATTGAGGCAATTTCGAAAATTCCGCTTGACGCGCAAAAAGCGGACGCGACAGCTGGTCTGCCGGAAGAATTGGCGAAAACGCTGAATGTCGATAATGCGTTCGGCGCGATTTTCACCCACTGGGCAGGCGATGGAATGACGAGCGAGTGGTATGAGTTGCTGAAACGGTCATGCCGATGGATTCCACTTTTCGGGTTGATGACAACTTTCGCGGAATGTTTCGACGCGACGCGGTATTCTAGTTCCGATGAGCGTTTTCTGGCGGAAAATTACGTTTCACCGTATCTGTCGCAGTATGTTGCCGGGAAGGAGGCGGACCCGATTTCACGTTGGAGTCGGTATCATCAGTTACGCGCACGGTTCGAGGCACTCGCTGGTCTGGAATGTATGGTGCGTTGGTTGAACCCGAAATCTGGGACGGAAAAAGAGTCGGTTAGTGAAAAGTTGTTGGAACGGCTGGAAGCGTGTCGGACGGTGAATAAGGACTTTTTCGCGTCGGCGTGGCAGGAAATGCTGACGGCGGAGCGGAAAGTAGCGGAGGAAATTTCGGCGATTCTGTCGGACGGAAACCGAAAAAATGCGCTGTTGGTTCTGAATCCGGCAAGTTTCACAGCAGAAAAAGCGGTCGACCTGTCGGAAACGGAGAAAAATCTGTCGGTTTCACGTCTGGTTCCTGAAGAAAACGGACCGATTAAGAAACATTATTGGGAAAAACACGCGGATTCACGAGGACCGGTACACGGCGCGCGGGTGGAAGTTCCGTCTTTCGGTTTCGCGCTGGTGACGGATTCTCCTGAACAGAGCGCGACGCCACCGGAAGAAAAATCGGGACGTGGGTGGCTTCTGGGACGGAAAAAGACCCCGCAACTTCCGCCACCGGTTTATCAGGACGCAGAATCCGGTATGTGGCTGATGACGAATGAGCATTTAACGCTCCGTTTTGACCCGTATACTGGGCACTTGCGGTCGGTGTATGATAATATTCACCGCGGAAATCGGTTTTCCCAGCAGTTGGCGATGCGTCGACGTGCGACACCGCTGGACTCGCTGGCGGAAGAAGCTCCGGATGATTACTCGCTGATGGCGGCGGATTCTTTTAAACCTGGAATTTTCGCGGACCGGTGTGAGATGGAGATTTCCGGGCGTCTGATGGACCGTCGGGGTGAGATTCTGGCGAAATTCACGCAGACGACAACGCTCAGGCGTGGAAGTTCCGTGGTGGAATTTGACGTGTTTCTGGAACCGTTGAAGGAGCTGGGAAGGAATCCGTGGCAGTCGTATTATGCAAGTCGGATGGCGTGGGGCGATTCGACGGTCGATCTATTCAGAAACGTCGGATTTTCGACCCAGCCGGCGAGTGCGTTTAAGGTGGAAGCTCCGTATTTTGTGGAAGTTCGACCGATTCATTACGCGACGGCGACGAAAATGATGTCTACCGTGTCGCACGAGTTGGCGCAACGGGTACGCGGAAGAGAATTGCGTAGTGAAGACTTTTTGCCGGAGCGTGGGGCGGATACGGAATACACGGACGCGCGGTTGACGTTGTTGGCGAATGGATTGCCGTGGCACCGAAATTGTGGAAATCGGCGGTTGGATACGCTGTTGGTCGTGCAGGGAGAAAGTGCGCGACGGTTCCGGTTCGGTGTAGCGGTGAATGCGTCCTACCCGATGAAGACGGCACAGAGTTTCATGGCGCCGTTGGTTCAGGTTCCGGCTGCACTGAAGAACGGTGTGGAACACTCCTCGACAGGGTGGTTCGGTTTCGTTTCGCGGAAAAATGTGGTCGTGACGCACTGGCAGGCGGAAGAAAATGGCGCAAGAATTCGATTCGCGGAGACGGAAGGTCGGAATGTCCGCGTGAGTTTCCGAGCGTTGTACCCGCTGGAATTGGCGGAGCAGATTGATTTTTGGGGTGAGCGACAGAATACGTTGGCGATTGAGGAAGATCAGATTCAGTTCGAAATTTTCGCGCACGAATTTAAGGAAATCCGGATACGATTCCGAAAATAATAAAAATGAGGGCAGGAACGGTATGGTCCCCCTTGTAATTTTTTTATTTTTGGGTATAATGGGTGATAAATTTTTACTCAATGGATTTAAGGAGATAAAAAAATGTCCAAACCGCAGCATATTGTTAAGAAATCCAATCATGGAAAACGTCCGGCGTCTTCTCAGGCTCGTAAGGCGAAGCGCCACATGGTGAAAACCTGATTTGGTTTTTTCTGTGATTTGAATACATAAGAACACCACGGCTTTTTATGCCCGATGCATTTTGAAATTTTGTATTGAGTTGTTGTGTTTCAACTTGTGTTGTTACGCTACAGCGAGTAATGGCAGGTTTTTTACCGCACGAAAACGGAATTTTAAAATGGAACGTGTATAAGGTACGTGGTGTATGTATTATTTGGGAGGAAATATTATGGCGAAGAAGCCCACACTGTTGAACCTGACCCAGATTGACATGAGCCGTACGTTAGCGACGCAGGAGGATATTCGGAAAGAAAATCCGCATCGTTTTGAGATGGAGATGTTGACGGGGATTCTCTATGAAGATCTTGAAAATGTGGTATGTGCGGGTTATCAAGATGTTTCTGAGAATGCGTTCTGGGTTCGCGGACACATGCCGGGATATCCGATTATGCCGGGTGTGCTGATTTGTGAATGTGCCGCCCAGTTGGCGAGTTATTATGCCAAAAAAATGAAGTATCTTGATCAGGGAATCATGGCTTTTGGTGGTCTGGATAATGTGAAGTTCCGTGGTCAGGTACGTCCGGGCGATCGGCTGATTTTAGTGGTGAAACTGCTGAAAGGGAAGCCGAATGTGATGATGGTGTTGCAGTTTGAGGCGGTTGTGAATGGGGAAGTTGTGGCAGACGGCGAGTTGCGCGGAGTTGCAATTCGGGATGCGGTAATCGAACTTCCTGAAGAGGAGAAGTAGAAAATGCCACGCCGAGCGTTACGACGAATTAATGAATCGCTGGATTACTCCCGGCATCTGTATTTGGTGAAGGAATTGGAACAGCCGTGGGATATTACGCGGTATTTCGAGAATCCTGACGCGCCGTTAGAGGTGGAAATTGGGAGCGGAAAAGGTCAGTTTATCCATGACGCAGCTCTCGCTTCGCCGGAGCATAATTTTATTGGGACGGAGATTGCTCATAAATACGCGGCTTATTGTGCTGCGCGACTGTTGGGAGATGGAATCCAGAATGCGTGCATGTTTTCTGGGGATGGACTGGTTCTGTTTAAGGAATATTTCCCGGAAAATTCGCTTACGGCGGTACATGTTTATTTCCCGGACCCGTGGTGGAAGAAACGGCATCGGAAACGTCGTGTGATGCAGATGGAACTGGTTCGGTGTTGTGAGCGTTGTCTCGTACCGGGCGGAAAGTTGCATTTCTGGACGGATGTGGAGGAATATTTCACGACCGCGATGGAAATGATGGCGGCAGAATCGGTTCTGGAAGGACCATTCGTGCCAGATGTGGATAACACCACGTGGCGGACGCATTTCGAGAAACGGACGGTGATTGAAGGACGTCCGGTTTTCAGGTCGTATTTCGTGAAGAAATAAATTCAGTGAAAAGTTTTAAACAGAAATAGTTTTAAATGGACAAAATATGTGGAAAGTGAGGGGGGTTGGGGAATTTTTTTAAAGAAATCTGGAAAAAAAGAAGAAGATTTTGTAAAAAGACGCTTGACAACGGAAAATCTTGGATTAGAATTTAGAGTGTAAAAGTCGTTTGTGTTTAGATACGACGCGAAGCGTGTTTCCGGTATTTTTTCAAAATAATAAGGAGAGACATTGTGAACAAAATACATACATACATACATAAGCAAACTGCATATTTTAACATTCTAAAATTTCTCGCAGGTGTGATTTTCTGTCTTGGTACGTTTCTTGCAACGCCAATGATGACTCAAGCGGAGGAGTATAAATGGATTGGTGGTGGGGATGAAAACAACTCCATCAAATGGAATGCTAGCGAAGCCAACTGGTCCCCGAACGGTATGCCTGGCATAACGAAGAATGTGTATACAGACATTATCACTATTGATAGCGGGTACGTCGATGGCAACCTGCCCAATTATCACCATGAAGGCGATACCTTCTTCTATTACGATACGTTTACAGTAAAATCTGGCGGAACATTTTGTGCAGATGGCGGGTCTAATTATAGTCCAAATGTCCCTACGAATTTAATACTTTGTGGTACAAACTTTGTGATTGATGGTGGAAAGGTTGTCTATAAATCTACTAACCAGTACCGTGATCTCCGCCTTAATGGAACATCGGTTGTACTGCAAAACAACGGCTCAATTGACGCGGACTACCTTCGCTTGACGAAAGGTACGTTTGAGATAAAGCAAGGTACAGTAAACGTTTCTGGTAACGCAGGTTCTGCCTTCAGGACTGCAGCCGATACTACCCTCAAATTTACGGCAAATGACTTTAACGGAACGGCAAAAATGTTCTCCACGTTTAACGTTACCAACAAAGCAGAGATTAACGGCAACGTAACGGTCGATATGAACAATTACTTCAATGGCGACGTCATCTACGTGACCGGAGACCTTACGCAGATGCTGATTGACGCCAAAACGCTCGCGAACTTTACCGAATCGAGCTTGAAAGACTGCGTTCTCCTGCCTGACTGGAAGGTTCAAGCATCTAATGACAGCAGTGATCTCGTTTTGAAATACACGGGTTCAGTTACGGAAGTGGGTTCCTTGCAGGATTTCGACGGTGGTTGGGTGAAACTGAACGGCGACGCGGATTCTGAGATTGATTTCACCATGGAATACACCAACGACCTCGGCACGGCAGAAACGTTTGTGGATTGGTTAAATGCAACAGCCGAAATACAGGGTTATGAGGGAACGGTTACACTAAGCGAAACAGCCCTCAACTCAATCGTGTTCAGTGATCTGCTTTTAGACGCAAACGGCATGGGACATCTGTATCTTGACTACGGTGCCTATAACTCATACCATCATGAGGCGTTTCCAGAACCGTCGACGTGGGCGATGTTAATCATTGGCGTAGGTGCGCTGGTGCTTGCAAGACGGAAACGGTAAAATGAAAAGCCTCTTCTTTTAAGGGGAGGTTTTTTACCAACATTCGACGCATTCATGTAGGCGAGATGTCCGCATTTCTAGCAGTAACGCGAGACGTCTCGCCTCCCAGTAGGAGCTAAATTATTTCTTTTTTTCTGGTTTCTCGCTGGATTGTCGTTCTCCCTGCTTGATTATTGTGGAATTTCAGGTATAATAGAAGTGTAGAAAAAAGCTAGAGAATTTTTATCGCTATTAATTTTACCGGGAGCAGGATATGAAACCAACGGAAAATCCGTGGAAAGAGTGTCTGGAATACGTCGCAATTACGGAAATTGGGTTGCGACGCTCGAATAATCAGGATTCACATGATGCCATTCCGGCGCGGAATCAGAAAATTTGGAACAGTCGTGGACATGTTTTCTGCGTGGCAGACGGAATGGGTGCGCATGCTGCCGGCGAATTAGCGAGTAAATTGGCGACGGATACGATTCCGATGGTCTACATGAAACAGTCGCAGTTATCGCCGCCGGAAGCGTTGACGAAAGCGATTCAGCAGGCGAATCATGTGATTCACACGAAAGGGAATTCCGACGCGGAACTGCATGGAATGGGGACGACGAACGACACGCTCGTGATTTTGCCGGAAGGCGCGATGATTAGTCATGTTGGCGACAGTCGGGTATATCGTCTCCGTGGGCAGAAATGGGAACAGATGACGCGCGACCATAGCGTGATCTGGGACATGGAAGCGGCGGGGAAGCCGATTGATGATTCGGTGCATAAAAACGTGATTACGCGCTGTCTCGGTGTGTCGCCCCAGGTGAATGTGGACATTGAAGGTCCGATTCCACTTCAGGTCGGGGATATTTTTCTGTTGTGTAGCGACGGTCTATGTGGACAGTTCGAGGATTCTGAGATGGGGAAAATTCTGTCCGTTCTCCCTCTTCAGGAAGCAACGCGCGGACTGGTGGACCTCGCGAATTTACGGGGTGGACCGGATAATATTACGGTAATTACGGTGAAATATCTCGGACCGCAACAGGCGACAGCGACGGGCGGGGATAAGAATCCGGTCGCGATGGCGAAAGAAACGGAAATGCCACTTCCGCCAGTGCCAGGATGGGTGTTTAATCTTGTGGCGGGCGCGAGCGTTGCGCTGTTTTTAGGCATCGTGTTGTCGCTGGTGAAGTCGGTTGCGTTTCTGGGAATGATTCTGTCGGTTGTGGCACTCGCGGTAGAAGGTTTCGGATTGTGGAAGATTTTTGGGCGGAAACCACGAAAGGCGTTTACTCGGCGATTGGGAAAGGGGCCGTATCGGAATTTTACCGCAGTATGCGACGAGAAATTTGCGGTAGAGTTGAAACGGATTTTCATGGAATTGCGCAAGAGCGCGGCAACACAGGATGGGCTGGATTTTCAACGTTCGGATAAGCTGGCGACCGTGGGAAATAAGGCGCTGGTGGCGAAAAAGTATGATGAGGCGTGTAAGAATTTGATGTTGGCGATTTCGGCTGTGTGGAGACAGCTGGCGGAGTAAAAGGAAAGGAAAAGCACATAAAAAACAAGCGAAGATTACTTAATTTTTGTGTGTTTTTCTTTTTATTTTACGCGGCATTTCACCACAATTTTCCTCACCGCTTGCGGCTCCTCCACAAAAATCTGACTCGCGTGCACATCTTCTGGCGCGAAAATACAGAATTCGCCCGCTTTCACTAGCATTTTCTGGGGCGAACTCGTTTCTGGTGCCCAGAATGGCATGACGCTGACTGGATAAAACATCACATCGCGCTCAGGTATGTAACCTTCGCCTAAAACAGGAAGGTTCGGTGTACAGGTCGCGTAGCCCATCAGCTCTTCACCCTCGACCATGATCTGAATGTCGATGTAGTTACGGTGAGACTCGATAACTACCTTGTCAGCAGATTTCGTCTGATAAGCATCTTGGCTAATATAGATGTCAGAGCCTTCAATTTCCGTTTTTCCCAGTGGAAGTGCTGCGTAATCATGCCTCTTTAGCCACGCAATCGCGCGCGAGACCGTTTTGGGATAACGAGTAATTTCTGGCGTTGTTGGCGTGACGTCCGAGAGTTTCGCGTAAAACATGTTTTTTTCTCCTAGTGGGGATTTTATGCCCGATGCGTTATAAAATTTCCTGATAGGGGTAAATATACAAAATATCCGGGAGTATTACCCCCGGATAAATATAAAAGAAGAAATGTTCTCCAATCAGAAATCCACGTTGAATTCCGTGTTTTCATCAATCGTGACAGCAGGTTCCGTCGTCTGTTCTGAGAACTTAATTTTCTCAAGGACGGAATTCATAATTGCGTCACAATTGTCGTTCTGGCCTTCATAACCACGGACAGTAACCGTGTAGGCTTTACCGAACTGGACAGTCGTGCAGTTCAGATTGTCGAATTTATCTTCCGTTCTCGAGTCACGGGAACGCTGCGTCAGACGCATCCAGTTGTAATCACCGATAGTGACTAACTCGCCTTTCAGACCGGAATTTTTGGCGTCGTCAACGGTGGTTAACGTCTGGACATCCGACGGAACGGGATTCTTCACGAAGACACTCTGACCGTCGAGATTCGGATTGTCGAATTTCACGATGATCTTGCTCTGACGATTCGCTTCCTCCCAACCTTCCGGAGCAGCGAAAGCGACACCTTGGTCATAGTTCTTTACCTCGCCCATTTTTACAGAGGCAGAACTGGTGACCGTAGCTGGAGTTTCACTACCACCGCCACCACCACAACCTGTCATGAAGGGAACTACGGCCGCTACGGCAGCCAACATAACACACTGAGTGAATTTTTTCATTTTTTTTCCTTTGGAAAGGACTACCAACGTATTAAATAATGTCTTTTTTGTCCAATTTGACAAAATGGAGAATTTTTTTGGATTCGGTCAATTCTGCTGCCTTTTTCTCAGCAGCTTCTTTATCGCCGTATTCGAAAGTTTCTACTTTCTGGAAATTCTGGGAATAAACGGACCAGTACGCTTTTCGCCGTCCGCCACCCTTGGAAGTCTCCGTTTCGGAGGCGTGCTTACGAGAAGTCTTTTTTCTGGCGACTTTTCGCGGTTTTCTTGGCTCTTCTTCCTCGTAATCATCGTCATCCGAGTAACTATCCTCGTAATCTTCGTCGAAAGCATCTTCCTCTTCGTCGAGGTCTTCTTCCATGATGTCATTTTCATTAAATTCGTCATCATCATAAGGACGCTGACTTGTACGTTTAGCAGAACGTTTGGCCATAATCAATTCCTCGGTTTTTAATCTAAGACGAAAGTTTTCATGTTAAAATTCCATATTAAAGGAAATACGAAAGCAGGGAAACTGCGTCCGAATTTCTATCTCGCCTCGGAGGACCATATGGAAGTTCCAAAAAACATGTTGCAGGTAAAATTGATTTTTCATGTCCATTCAGTAAATATAAAACGTCCTAAAATATATCTAATTTTAGGGATTTTATATACTGACGGTTTCCGAAAAGTCACACTTCCTACTTGATCGCAGTTTTGGGAACGACCTTGTATTTTTTAAAGGTTGCCGAGCGGGCAGGTTCAAAAATCATCTCGCAAGGCGAATTACTATCTATCATACTCCAATTGAAATTTAATTTCTATCCCCCCCTACTCCATTTTTGGGAAAATCATGGAAAATCTTGTAAATTTTTCGGAATTTCAGCAAAAATAAGCGAAATTAAGGGAATTTCAGGTAAATTTTCAGGGAATTTTGATTTCTTTCGGGAACGTATTGGGGACTCGTAGGAGTTTTTAGTGAGTATCTAGGAACGTTTACTGCGTTTTCTGGTTCATAAAGTAAGGGAACTCCATCTCCAGGTTACGTTGTTCCTCTTCCGATATTCGCGGAATGTAACGCCGAAAATTATATTCCGGGTTCAGATGACAAAAATCTTTATCATGGAATCCGGGATTCAGCTCCGTGATGACGTATGTATATGACTCACGGACTGTGGTAGCTTTTCCAGCCTCAGGCCAGTTATAAATAACTAGTTTGAGGGGAAGGGTTAATTCCTTGTCGATGTAAATCTGAATCCGGTAAAAATCGGTGACGTCCGTGGCCGTTGGGAAGGTTACCTCCAGTGCGTCACATGCTCTCTCTCCTACTTTCGCTTGTGGATAGTGCCGAATGATTGCATCCTTAAAATCTGCTTCATTTTCTGAAATTTCGATTAACTCTTCCAACAGTCGGCGAAAACCAAGCTGGAGAATGGAACGAGTTGCGCAGTTTTTTATGCCTGTAGAATCCGATTCTAGCGCAAGGGTCCGATTCCACGCACGTGGTCCACTATTTACGATAATCATTCCATGGTAACGTCCTTCCCAGTAAAGCCATTCACGACCGGTATAACGTTCCGGAAAAATGGACTTTGAGTAAACACTATAAGGATTTTCTCGCAGTTTAATCTGCATGACGTCTCCACCGTCTGACACGTTGTTGGTCGTGTCCCACTTATAGAGAACACAAGCATAATCCTGAATGTCCCGTGAGTATGTCGCTAGACGGTTACGTGCTTTCTGATTGAAAAAACGGAGCTTCTTCATCCCTTCTTCATGATTGTAGGTAAAGTCGGAATGAGGACGAATTTCACCATTTTTCCCGTCTTCAGGATTCCCTGAGGCTGGTGTGGCCAGAGTGTCTGGGAATCTTGGAGTATCTGGTTTTTGGGGGGCCAGAAGCGACAGTTTCGGTTGGGGAATTTTCGGCTGCGGAAGACTTTCCTGGTTTCCATACGGAGGATAAACAGAGTTATCTCTATACGGAGTCTGATTGCGGGAAATCTGTCCAGGAGAGACCACCTCGATACTCGGTTTTGCGAGATTCTGAGTGACGACGCGTTCTGGGGAAACCTCCGCGCCTGTAGGAGGCTCTACCGTTGGATAATCCCAAAGTTCTTCGTCTTTAAGCGCGAAAGTCTGTGGTATCCCCTTACGCATCTGATGAATACGCAGAATCGGTGAAATCGGCCTGCGAGCTAAAGCCTCCGAACGTTCCTGTAAATTTTCAGAAATTGTGTCTAAATCCCGCGCAATCTGCTTCTGATCCCATTGGGGTAATGCGATTTTCTGGCGGTTTTTTTGGTGTTGTAGACGCTTTTCTTCAATTTCCTGTAAGGCTTTCCATTCTGCCGGATAAAACATCTCCGACTCTTCCTGAAATTCCTGAAGCTCCTCGTATGTTAAAAGCGGCTTGCCGTTCTGGGAAGTGGCTGGAATTTCGGAGTCCTTTTCCGATTTCCAGAGCAAAAACCCAACGAAAAAGATGGAAAGCGCACAAATTGTATAAACAATTCGCACGGTCGCAATCATTTCGTTGTGATGGTTCGTCGTTTTAGGCTTCATAATTTCTTTTCGTAAAAAAAGGAATTTAGTAAAAAATACGGTGAATGTAGATTTTCTCTCATTCTATCCATACACTTTAGTTATACCGCATAAAGTAAATACCTGCTGTGGATTTTAACAAAAATAACAAAAAAAAGGGTGAATTTTGTTGGGTGTGTATCGATTATACGAAATAGGAAGGCCTGGGAGTTGTGCGAAGTCGAGAAAATTGCGTTTTTTGGGTAAAATTTTTGGTAAAATTTAAGAAAATTTGGAATAATTTGTCAAAAATTGGAAAATTTTACTGGACTTCTTGAAACCATAGTGTAAAATATAACATATATAACAATTAGCAGGAGATGATGCTTTCAGTCGCACAGCGCCCTTGATATGAGAAGGGCAGGGAAACGTCCATTAGCCGAAAAGTTTCATCAGAACGCACGCCGGAGTATCCGATTTTGTGAGAATGTGGGTAGTTTGGGCGGTGTTGTTCGATTTCGTTAAGTTGAGAGATTTTATTCAGCGTTTTATTTGTTTTGTTTATCCCATAGCTCGGATAAAAAGTGAATTTTTCCCGAAAAAATGGCGTTAAATAGATATGATGAATAAAATTGGATTGTGAAGTTGTTTCCTGAATCATGGTTTTCGTGACACGTGAAATGTTGCTGAGAAAATCATTTTGGAAACATGCGGCTTGATAAGTTGGATTTCGGTTATATCATGAAAAGGATATATTCCTGAAAACTGGCTTATTGTTTCGTGGCAGGGAAGACATGAAGTCCGCCTTCCATTAGCATGACGCTTTTTTACGTTTCGTCTGAAAAGGGGGTATTACCTTGCAAGAACCAGAATATCTGGATGATAATTTTGATCCTGAAGCTGAAATGGAGGAACTCGATCTGGATGAAAGTCCGTTGGAGCCGGTACATTTAGATGATTCGCTTCCGGACGATCTGGACGAGATGGAGGAACACTCGGACCTGGACTTGGACGAGCAGGATAACTGGAGCGATGACCCGATTCGTATGTATCTGCAGCAGATGGGCGATATTCCGCTCCTTTCGCGACCGCAGGAAGTATTGCTTGCGCGCAAAATTGAGTCGATGCGTGCTCGGTTTTGTCGACGGATCCTAGAGTGTGATTATGTTTTGCGCAGAACGTGTAAGTTGTTGGAAAGTGTGCGTCAGGGGAATATTCCGCTGGATCGTAACTTGCAGATTTCGACGGATGCGACAGAACGCTCACATATTATGGCCAAGTTGCCGGAAAACTTGAAGACGGTTCGGAGTATTTTGGATCGAAATAAGATTAATTATCACATTGCGACCAGTCTGAGTTGTTCGAAAGAAGAGCGAGAACGGGCATGGTTGGAATTGGGACGTGGACGCCGTCGTGCGGTGAAACTGCTGATGGAATTGAAGCCGCGTACTCAGCGACTGGAGTATTTTTTGCCGATTCTGGAAGAATACTCACGTCATGTGGATGAACTTCGTGGGCGTATTCAGATGAGTCTGAAACGTGGAGCGAAAATCCAAAATATCATGCCGACGATTAAGATGTATCGTCGTTACCTGATGGAAACACGTGAAACGCCGACCAGTCTGCGGAATCGAGTGGTTTATCTCCGCTCGGTTTATCAGGAATATCAGGATGCGAAACGTGCGTTATCGGAAGGTAACCTGCGTCTGGTCGTTTCCATCGCGAAAAAGTATCGGAACCGTGGCCTAAACTTCCTCGACCTGATTCAGGAAGGAAATGCGGGCTTGATGCGTGCGGTGGATAAGTTCGAGTACATGCGTGGTTTTAAATTCTGTACGTATGCAACATGGTGGATTCGTCAGGCAATTACGCGCGCAGTGGCGGATCAGAGCCGTACGATTCGTATTCCGGTTCACATGGTGGAAACGATGTCGAAAGTGCGGAATGTGGTCCGTCAGTTGCAGCAGGAGCTGGGGCGAGAACCGACCGTGGAAGAGGCAGCGGCACGTAGTGGTACTTGTATTGAGGAAACTCGCCGTGTGATGACGATGAGTCGTTATCCGATTAGTCTTGACCGTCCAGTGGGTAATAGCGAAGATAGTCAGTTTGGTGAATTGTTGCCGGATAATACTGCTCAGGCTCCATCCGTTGGCGCGGGTCAGGATATGTTGCGTAACACGTTGAAAGATGTGTTGGAGACGCTCAGTTACCGTGAACGTGAGATTATCAAGTTGCGTTATGGTCTGGGGGACGGTTACAGTTACACGTTGGAAGAAGTGGGACATATTTTTAATGTGACGAGGGAACGTATTCGTCAGATTGAGGCGAAAGCGGTCCGTAAACTTCAGCAGCCGGGACGTAGTCAGGAACTGGTAGGTTTCTTGGAATAACGTGAAATTACAGATTTACGAATGATACAGAACAGGGAGCCGAAGCGATTCGGTCCTTACGAGCGCGAAGCTCTGGATTCGTCCAGAGCTTCTTTTTTATGAAAATTGATTTCCAGGCATGAAAAAAGGGAGGATGTGCCTCCCTTTTAGAGTGGATCATGAAAATTATTCCAGCGGAACGGGTTTTTCTACCGGAGCAGCTTCAGCAGCTACCGGGGGTACTGCTGGAGTAGGTTCCGCGGCTGGGGCCGTTTCTTCCGCAGGGGCTTCCGCCGGAGCGGGTTCCTCTACCGCTGGGGTTTCAG
>JAUNAI010000005.1:0-18949 GCA_030527705.1 Planctomycetia bacterium
CCCGCTTTTTACGAGAGATAAACCTTTTCAACTTTTTTTAATTTTTTCTTAAAATTTCTCTATTTTATACACTGCAGTTTGAAATATTTCTCTTCTAATTTATTAAATTACTATTTTGTTTTGGCAAATCCAAGTAAAATCGCTAAAAAAAATCGGACTAAATTCGCAATTAGAATCGCCAACGCAAATCCCCACAACCGCCATAAAAACGTCATCGGAAACACCATCACACCAAAAATCACCGCATAAACTATCTGTAACCGAAGTTGCCAGCTTTCTCGTGTCACTGTTAAAATAATCGTCATCACTAAAGTTGACGCAAAGCCCAAAACTTGTCCCAATGTCGCAATTGCAATCAAATCCAACACGTCATCATATAATTTGGGGTAAAAAATCCGCAAAAAAACTGGCGTCGCCCAGTAACATGCTCCCCAAAACAACGCCGTCAGTATTAAAACTACAACCGTTATCCACACAAAATACTGTCGTCGAAGCGGTTTCGAGTCGCGTGTCAGGTAACTAATCAAAACACTATTCAACGGCGTCACGAACATCGATAAAATCTTCCCGAGAAGTGAAACAACGTAAAATTGCGTATTGGCCAACGCTCCAACCATCGCTGGGAGAAGAATCCTGTCCAAATTCTGCCCCCCTTGATTTAAAATTCCTGCACCTGACAGAATTGCAACGCTCCGAAATGTCCGCCGAAAATTTTTCGTTTTCCAAAATGGCGGACGATAAATTTTTCCACATGCCACCACCAACGCAAGCGCAAAGGCCTCACCAAGACAGAAGGCACTCACCCAATCCATTCCATAAAAAAGGCGCCACGCACCAATTCCATACCCAAACGCGAGCAGGGCATAGTACACAAAATATCCGACACAATTGATTTTCAGACGAAATTCGACCGCTGAATAAAACCGTGCAAGGGTCAGAGTCACCCACAACGCGCATTTCCAAAGGTTTATTTCCGGAAAAACATACCACGCAATCGGCAAGCAGATTCCAACCGAAATTAATGACAAGAAACACAGAATCCAATTAAAATCTCCATTCAATGTCCGAAAACGATGACGCGTCACAAGCCGTGAATTATCAAGAGCCATGCCAAACGCCATAACAAAAACAGAAACGAATGAAATAAGAAACAGAATTTTCCCCAACACAATCGGCCCGTAAACCCGATTCATCTGCGGATAAAACCAGAATTGCAGAACTGCGTGCATCAGCGCAACTCCTATGAAACTTAACAGAAAATCACACGCAACTCGCCGTTTCGAGAGAGTCTCCGTTTCTCGCACCATATTCAGGCCGTCCAAATCTGAAACAATTTCATTCTTCTCAGCAATTCTCACAGTTTCCCGTCCCAATTTCAGTCATCATCTCCTATTAAGAAAAAAGAGCACGCTCTCACGTACTCTTTCTATTTATCATTCTTCTATCAGAAACGATTACTTACCTTTTTTCGGCAATTCAACAACAAAGGAATCCATATCCGAGCTTTTCGCACCATCATAGATTTCAACACCAAGATTCGAATAGTTAGTTCCATCAATCTTGATGTTATAGAAACCGTACGACATTCCACCAAGGTTATCCTGGTTACCCGGCGTGCTCGGACTGCACTGGCAGTTGTCATCAATAGCAATCGGGTCAGAAGTCTTAAGCAATTCACCCATCATCGGATCCGGCGTCAACACAACATTTTTACCAATGACATCTTTCGCAACTTTTCCATTTTTCAGCTGGAATTTCACAATCGGGCAAGTCAACGCGACTTTCATGTCAATCCAACCCTGAATACGCGCTTTAATTTCCGCGTCGCTAATCGCACCGTCACCATCGGTATCGATACTCTTCAGAGACCACAACATCGACGGACACGCTTTCAGTTCGTCCGCGCTCAGTTTCTTATCGCCATCTTTATCGTAAAGCTCCATCGCTTTCGACGCAACGCTATCCGGGTTGTACGGCGGCGCAATCACTGCATCCGGCTTGCTTGGACCACAACCAACGGTCGTCAGGAGAGCAACTGAACACAGAAGCATCAATACTTTTTTCATCATTTTTCCCCTATGAATGAAATCGTTTTTAAAACTACGAAATTGACAATTTTTATATTAATGATATTATTATCCACAATCTCCTTTACGTCAAGTACCTTTTCCATTTTTTTTCAACTTTTTTTTGAACTTTTCCAAAATTATTACGTACTTTCTATATTTTTAAACACAAAATATTAACCATTCACCCCTAACTTCTCATTTAACCCATTTTATCGGAAACTTTCGACCAACATATCAGGAATATTTTAACATTTTTTTACTCTCTTGCCTTTTCCTTCTTAATATTTATGTTATAATAGAGTTGTTTTGGAAATCAACTTTTCCCAAGGGGTAAAACGATGGAATATTTTAACTCTCCGCGAGAGAAGTTTCGCTCACTGACCTCCTCACGCACAATTCTTCCCTCCCTGTTGGCCTGTGATTTTGCCAATTTGGAGCGTGACATCCATGAACTAGAGGAATCCGGTGCCAGTGCTCTCCATCTAGATATCATGGATGGTCATTTCGTTCCTAATCTCAGTTTTGGTATCCCAGTCGTTGAAGCTGTCCGTCGTGTCACAGATCTTGTTCTGGACGTTCATCTGATGCTCTCCACGCCAGAATCCTATTTTGAAGTCTTCAAAAATGCTGGTGCAGACGGAATTACTTTTCATGCAGAAGCGCTCGCTGATCTCGATAAACCTAATCAGAATTTCGCGCGAAACGGTTGTCGTGTTACTCAATTTCGTGAAATCGAAACCGTCGCTTCTCACATTCACTCTGCACTTGATAAAATCCACACCCTTGGTCTTGCGGCAGGTTTATCCATTATCCCTCCAAGCGATGTCGAAATTCTAGAACCTTTCCTCTGTAAGTGCGAAAATATCCTAATTATGAGTGTTATGCCAGGATTCGGGGGACAAAAATTCGATCCACGTGCTAAGGAAAAACTTTCATGGCTCCATAACCATGTCATGCCGGGTACACTTATTAGCGTCGATGGTGGCGTGAATGAAAATACACTTGCCGACTGCAAAAATCATGGTGCGACGGGACTCGTTATGGGAACTGCGATTTTCAAAAACAACCAAACAAAAAACAATTTCGTAAAATTAAATAATGAACTTCAGGCAGACTAATTCTTCCATACCTCTACAGGTTATGTTGAATTAGTTGCTTCACCTTTTTCAAGAAAGGTATTATGTCCATTTTACCCAAATTCTCTTCAAGAAATTCCATGGAGTATCTTGAAGAACAAGGTATTTTTCGTATTTTAATCATTCGTCCCGGCGAAACCCTTTTTGATCGCCAACGACATATTCAAGGAAACCTCAACCTTCACCTCACAGAAGTTGGTCAACAGGAAGCAATCCAACTTGCTGAGGAACTGAATGAGGAAAACCTCAATCAAATTTATACTTCACCTAATATTTCCGCCCTTGAAACTGCGGACCGGATTGCGAATCATCTTCAAATCCCTCGTAGAATCCTCAAGGGACTCCGAAATCAGGCGCACGGCCTTTGGGAAGGAATGCGCGTTGAAGAAATTCAGCAACATCATCCCAAAATTTATCGTTATGGTACCAATAGCCCAGATGCCGTCCACCCGCCACATGGTGAATCCCTAGAAGACGTAAAAAAACGAATCCACGCAACGATTCACTGGATTCTAAAACGTCACCATTCCGGCACGGTCGGACTCGTTATCTGCGAGCCACTCGCCAGTATCGTTCAATGTTATCTTAAAAGTGAAGAAGCCAAAAATCTTTGGGATTACATTGGACGTCATGGACTCTGGGAACCTGTAGAAATTCATACACGAATCGTGGCCTAACCTCGATTAAGCCAACTAAAATTTCATTTATATTAATATTATGCCAATTACACATAAAAATTCAGGGAAGGGTGGTCCTTTCGGCAGTTGTTTCATAACGCGAAACGATGCTTAAACGGAATTTTATAATACGTCGGGTATAAAAGGTGTTTTATGTCTGAATCATGCAATCACGATTGTAGTAGTTGCTCGCAAAACTGTTCCGAACGGCAGCAGCAACAGAGTTTAAAAGCAGAACTGAATGAACTTAGTTCCGTTAAAAAAGTTATCGCGGTTCTAAGTGGTAAAGGTGGTGTCGGAAAATCTCTCGTAACCGGTCTTCTTGCGTGCCAAGCTCAAAAAGCTGGCTGGAAAACCGCCATTATGGATGCGGACATTACTGGTCCCTCCATTCCGAAGATGTTTGGTATTACCAATCATGCACAGGGAACCGAGCAGGGCATTTTCCCGGAAGTTACTTCATCAGGAATCGAGCAGATTTCCGTAAATCTCCTCCTCGAAAACGCGACAGATCCGGTACTTTGGCGTGGTCCAATTGTCGCCAGCGTCGTAAAACAGTTCTGGTCCAACGTAATCTGGAATGATGTTGATTTTATGTTCGTTGACATGCCGCCTGGAACGGGTGATGTCGCGCTCACTGTTTTTCAGTCCCTCCCCATCGCAGGCGTGATTATTGTCACCTCGCCGCAGGAACTGGTATCCATGATTGTCACGAAAGCCCTGAAAATGGCCTCCATGATGGATGTTCCAGTTCTTGGACTCGTTGAAAACATGAGCTATCTCGAATGTCCTGATTGTGGTAAACAGATTCCGCTTTTTGGAAAAAGTAATATTGAAGAATTTGCGTCCGAGCATAACCTTCCCATTCTTGCTCGTATTCCGATCATTCCTTCAGTGGCTGAGGCGTGTGACCAAGGTAAAATCGAAATTATTGAGCGACAGTTTTTCGACGCAGATCTCTTAAAGTCGTGGATGGAATAAGAAATTCCGTCAGAAAACCATAAAAAAAGGAAGTCGTTATGACTTCCTTTTTTTGGTCAATTCACTATCTAACTTCAAAACATTTCACGTGAAACATCTTTTACATTACTCCGTTTCTTTCCCTCCTTATTTTATCACTCCTTATTCTCCCTCTCCTTATTCTGTCCGTTCTTAATCTTTCTCCTTATCTTTCGCAAAACGCTGTGCAATCACACTCACCACAATCAACTGATATGCGTGATAAAGCATAATCGGCAACAATAATACACCTGCCAACTGTGGATCTGGTAAAATCACTTTCGACATAGTAGCTCCATGAACTAGCGACTTTTTCGACCCGCAAAAAAGCGCAGTAATTCGGTCTTCTCGATTAAATCTAAGCCAGTAAGAAATGAGATTGACAATAAAAAATACCACAAAAAAGAATGAAACCATCCCAACTGACAACAGAATCAGCGTCGTGAATGTCATTTCATCGAACATTTTCTCCGCGAATGAATGACAGAACGACGTATAAACGATTAAAAGAATAATTCCTTGGTCAAATTTCCTTAGAAGCACGTCATATTTCCGCGAAAAACCACCAAGCGGCCGATTACACATGATTCCAGCCACCACAGGCACGACGACAAGCAAGACCAAATTCAGAATAACTCCTAACAAGTCTCCACCGCCATTTCCCTGGCCAACAAAAATCTGCATCCATAGAGGCGTAATAAAAACTCCCAACAGACTTGAAATACTTGCGTCAAAAATAGCTGCCGGCAAATTTCCACGCGCTATATTCACCATCACAACTGAAGAAGAAACAGTTGAAGGTAATGTTGCCATGAAAAAAATTCCGTACCACATCCAGCGGGTACTTTCATTACAATCTTGCGTGAAATACCACGTCATCGGCAACGCAATTAGAGGAAACAGTACAAATGTCGTAAAATGCACGACTAAATGTAATTTATAATTAAAAAGCCCTTCATAAATTTTCTGCCAATTCAGTCGAACTCCGTAAAAAAAGAAAATCACGGAGATACCATATTTCGCAACTGTAGAAAGTGAAAATAAATCTTCACTCGCTCCAGGTGGCGGATATAACCATGCCAGAAAAATTACGCCAAAAAGGCAGAGGACGAACGTATCGAGTCCAAATTTTTTTAAGAAACTTTTCATTTTATCAAAAAAATTGGAAACGTTTCACGTAAAACGTTTCCAAAAAGCAAAAAATTAAGTCTAATTTCTGAAATAATCCATTAAACTAGTAAAATCTTCCTGATTCTGGAAATAAATCTCCAGTTTTCCTTTCCCTTTATCATCCGCGCTAATCTTCACTTTCAGATCAAGCGCCTCTTGAAGCTGACGCTCCATATCCATAACATGCGCACTTTTCGTTTTTTTTGCACGTTGAGTTTTCGAAACTGGCACCTCTGCAATATTTCCTGTCCGTCTTTCCGCAACCGGCTTCTGATTCCACTCCGCCACAATCTGTTCCGTCTGACGAACTGAAAGTTTTTCTTCTTCGATACGGTCAGCCATCGCAATCTGGTCCTGAGTCGAGGCAAGCGCGAGTAATGAACGCGCGTGTCCTTGCGTAATTTTCTCTTCTACAACCAGATCCTGAATCTCTGCCGGCAGCATCAATAACCGAATTAAATTCGAAATCGTCGAACGATCAAGATTCAAGCGCTTAGCCAATTCTTCCTGGGTACAGTGATTTTCCTGAAGATATTTATCAAATGAGAGCGCTTTTTCAATCGGATTTAAATCTTTCCGCTGCACGTTCTCAATCAACGCCAACTCCGCCATTTCACGGTCCGTCGCGTCAATAATCGTTGCCGGCACCTGTGTCCAATTCAGCTTTAAAGCCGCACGCAAACGTCTTTCACCAGCCACTAACTGGTAACGATTTCGAAATTCACGTAACACAATTGGCTGTAACAGTCCGTGCATCTTCAGACTTTCCGCCAATTCAGTAATCTCACTCCCCTGAAACACTCGCCGTGGCTGCCACGGGTTAGAGTCAATCAACGAAACGGAAATATTATATATCCGGTCCGTATCATCTCCATTTTCATCATAAACGGTGAGCACTTGGACATTCGTGGCCTTCTGAACATTTACTTTCCGATCGGACGCAGAATCCTCCACATCTTCATTTTTATTATCATTCATGTAGTCCATCAGCGTTTTCGCAGTCTCATTTCCAGCATTCTCCGATGTATTCCGCAGAGTACTTACGCTACTGATTTCTTCCTGAAGCCCCTCAACATCCTTTTTCGCTTCTTCAACTTCCTTACGAATTGTATGGAAAAATTCCGTATCAGCCTCGGATTCAGTATTCTCTAGCGACTTTTCCTCCTCTTTTTCTTTAATACTCAGAGTACTCTCGTTTCTCGTTTCCTCTCTATCTTTTTTATCCTGAGCCGTATTATTCTTATTCTGCTCAAGTTTCTGATCGGCAACAGATTCTTTTAACTCAATATCTCCATCTTTCGGCTGCTTCTCAGCCGCAATTTCCTCCTGTGCTTTCTTGTGCGTATTCTGCTCCTTATTCTCACTACTCACATTTTGCTGTGCCTTAAGAGATGCATTTTTCTGCTGTTCCAACAGATCCTGCAATCCGCGACCAAGTTTCTTATCCTTACTCATTCTCAAAAACCTCCATGCACAATTCGATATAAGCTCTAGCACCTCGAGAACGCGGTGCGTATTCGATTACCGGCTTTCCATAGCTCGATGCTTCCGAAAACGCCACATCACGTGGAATTTCCGTCTGAAACACAATGTTTCCAAAAAACTCGCGGACCTGAGCTTTCACTTCACTGGTTAATTCCAGCGTCGGGTCAACCATTGTCAGTAAAATCCCCGTCGAAAGCCATCTATCCCTTTCAATCAGTGATGTCATTTTCGCGATTCCTTCCATCGCAAAAAATTCACACTGTATCGGCATTAAAATTTCCGTCGCACACTCCAACGCAGTCTTCGTCAACGGCGAAACAGCCGGAGGGGAATCAATTAAAACATAATCATATGCTTTTAATCCCGACTGTAAAAGCTCGCGAAGGCGTTGAATTGGCGTTTTCTCTTCATTTTCATCAGATTTTCCCTCTTCCTGATTTAAAAGAGAAACTTCACCAAAACTCTGGCACCCTGGTAGTAAAAAAAGTTTCGGCCAATCCGAAGCAACGACGCTCTCTCCCCACGGCACTTCACATACCAACGGATGTTGCGCCCCCAATGGTTTTCGGTCAAGGCCACTCGTCGCATTACACTGTGGGTCTAGGTCCACAATTAAAGTCTGACGTCCAGCTCTAGCCATACAAGCCGCCAGGTTAATGGTGGTAGTGGTCTTTCCTACACCGCCTTTCTGGTTCATAACGCAAATAATATGCCCCATCACAACCTCTACGCCAATTTCGTTGTATTATAACTGAATAACACCGTGTTATCCATGATTCCATGAATGTTTCACATGACACATATTTAACATGTACCGGTCCAATATATGTTCTATACATTACCCGATACATCTTAGCGTATGTTTCAAGTATGACGTAACACGGTAGTTATTCAATTATATCAAATTAACAACTGCGATTAGCCTTCCACGGAGCGGAATACCAGACCGGAAAGGAGTTTTGGATAAAAATATGTACTCTTTTGTGGCATACGCTCACCTTCAAGACACAACGTTTTAATATCCTCAACCGTCGCAGGCATTACAAGAGCAGCCAACGGATACTTCTCCGGTTCCGCTTTCAGAAGATCGATTACTTCTGTCACAAGATGTACATACGTCGGTTTCGGCGCGTTCGGCTGCTCAAGAAGCGTATCCATCACCAATTTATGAAGAATACTAACCCCCAGATTCCGCCAATCTTCCGTATGGTCAGCAGCGACCCCCTCTTCCGCCATCTTGGCAAAACCAGTTTCTGTCAGCGTCACGATCGTCCATGTGTCATCTTTCGTCGTATAGAACGCAAGATTCTTCTGATCGTCAAGCGTTTCGATGTCTTCCCACGCAGTATTCGCGAAATCCGGACCATTTCCAACCTTTTTACAGGTGAAATTGTCGCCAAGTTTCGCAATTAATTCATCAGATGTCATTTCCGGAACGCCTGGGAATAGACGATGCGTCGGCAAAACAGCCAATCCATCATCTTCCATCGCAACAAACATGGTCAGAACATAATGTGCTGGATGGTCTTTCGTAATTCCTTGCTGACGGAGCTGGGCCAGATAGTTGCATGCCGTCTCATAACGATGATGGCCATCCGCGATAAAGACTGGCTTCTTGCCAATTTTATCCTGAACGGACGCAATTACAGCCGGGTCAGTAACAACCCACATACGGTGAGTTACGCCGAGATGGTCAATCGCTTCCAACGGCGTTTTTCCCTCGATACTTTTTTCCAAGACATTCAGAACTTCACATTCTGCGTCAGGATACAGACCGAAAATCTGGCTCAACTGAGCTTTCGTAACCGTCGTGAGCATCAAGCGATCGGCTTTCGCAGCTGCGTGTGTCTGTTCATGCGGAAAAACACAACCTTCACCGAATGGCTGAACTTCCAGACCTGCCATGAAACCTTTCCGCGTGTAGGTTTTCCCAGCATATTCGAAAACCTGATAGTACACGTAAATCGCCGGGTCAGCTTCCGTAAACAGAACCCCTTCATCCAGCCATTTTTTCATAATTTTCCGCGCACGCGTGTAGCGGTTATCCTGCTCATCATCCGTCGGCAACGTCTTATTCAGAATGAGACGGACTGCATTATTAGGGTGTTTCGCGTACAATTCTTCCTGCAGTTCCGGACCAATTACATCATACGGCGGAGCAATCACATCCGAAAGTGCGCCAACCTGGGCCAAATTGAAACGGATACCATTAATAGGTTGAATGTTCGGCATTTCTAATCCTTTCCGATTTTGAAACAATGAAAAGTACAACTTCTAAAACAATTTTATTTTCTTCTGCCGTAAAGCAGGGAATCTTTTTAACGATGTTTCCCGTGAAATGTAAACCTTTTTTAATATGTTTCTCGTGAAACATGAGATTTTCTTTTAAAATGTTTCTCGTGAAACGCAAACCTTTTTTAAAATGTTTCCCGTGAAACTCCGAATAAAAGAATATTTCATTGGCTTCCACAGTATTCCTGATTCCTGAAGACCCAATCCCCATTTAATCGACAAATTCCGGCTTAACATGCTGCGGAATCAGACCACACTGCCAGCCACGTTCCAGTAACAGCTCAACCGCTTTACGACCGCGAGGCCCAAAATCAAGCGTCCAATCGTTAACATACATTCCGACAAATTGGTCTGCAAGCTGTAAATCCAATCCACGACCATACTGCAAGGCATATTCAATCGCAGGCTGTCGATGATCGAGACCATACTGGATACTTTCTTTCAAAATACGATTCACTTCACGGATATTTTCTTCTCCCAAGTCACGCCGAATACCATTCGCGCCGAGTGGAAGCGGGTACCCCGTCTGCTCCATCCACCAGACTCCTGTATCGACAATCAACTGGAGTCCCTGTTTCATGTATGTCAGCTGTCCTTCATGGATAATTAATCCAGCCGCAACTTCTCGGCCTGCATTCTCTCCCTCAAGGACTTTTCCAGCTTCTACATAATCCAAAATTCGGTCAAACGGAACGACCACGTAGTCAAACGGACCGTCCATATACATTCCAGCCGCTAAAAATGCCGTCGTCATAGTTCCTGGCACTGCAATCGTTTTTTTTCGCAGTTCTTCGTGGGTAAACTTCTCCTTCGCGACCAGCATTGGCCCGTAATTGTCCCCCATACTAGCGCCACACGGACACAAAATATATTTATCATTCAGATAAGCATAAGCGTGCAGACTTAAAGCGGTCAATTCATAATAACCCGTATGTGCGAGTTGATTCAGGGTCTCAATATCCACCAATTTATGAGTAAATCGATACTTTCCAGTCGGAATGCAGTTTTTAGCTAAAGCATAAAACATAAAAGCATCATCCGGGTCCGGACTGTGAGCAACCTTAATCAAACAGGTATTTTCATTTTCAGAAATCATCACAACTCCCTAAATAGTTTCAGTTATAACGATTTTGCATACCGCAGAAATAAGGAAAGTTTCACCAAATCTACGGAATAAATATGCAAAAAAAATCTATCCCCTTAATTTTAATAAAAATGACGAAAAAAGAAAAGTACCCCCAGTGTGTATTTTCCCAAATATTTCGAAAATATTTTATAAATTTTCCGAATAAACCAGTCAGGAGTCCTTTATGGCGAAATTTTGCGTAATTCTCCCTGCCGCAGGGAAAAGTAGTCGATTCGGCGACCTACATTATAAAAAGCCGTTTGCGCCTATCAATAATCGTGCCGTCTGGATTCATACTGCTCAGCATTTTCTGAATCGTAAAGATGTTACGCAGGTTATTCTGGTGGTTTCTCCGGAAGATTATGATGATGTCCGAACTAAATATCGGGGTGAAATTTCCGTAAACGGCATAACCGTCGTACGTGGAGGCAAGGAACGTGCGGATTCCATAGAAAATGCAATCTCTGCAATTCAGCCGGAATGCGATTTCGTCTGTGTTCATGACGCCGCCCGTCCGTGCATTGCAGACGACTGGATTCAGAGCGTTTTTCGGACGGCGATTCAGACAGGTGCTGCTATTCTGGCCGCGCCGATGACCGATTCCATTAAAAAAGTTCAGCCAACACAAAATACGAATAAGAAAAAAAAGAAAAATACACTTTCACTCGATAATTTAATTCCGGAAACGGATGAAAAGCAAGCCTCTGACGGTATCATCACCCAATCACTCGATCGTGAGAACATCTGGAAGGCGCAAACGCCTCAGGTTTTTCGACGCGACTGGTTCGAGGAAGCGTATGCACACCGTTCCCATGACCTTTCCGTTAAAACGACGGACGACTCGATGCTCATTGAGCAACTCGGCCACTCGGTTCACATCGTAGAAGGTTCCTCTTTAAACATTAAAATTACCACGAAAACGGATTTGTATCTGGCGGAAGCCATTTTAAAAATACTGCCAGGACGTAAGCCAAATGCGTTTCATCCCTTTCGGAATGAGGAGTTTTTCTGATGGTTCATGGTGCGAAAACGAAAATAAAACCCCAGACGAAAATGAAAAGAAGAAACAAGACGTACATTTCGTTGTTTTTCACGGTTATGATGGCGACATTCATAATCTGTTCCCCCATACAACTTTCGGCTGCGGATATTTTGGTATTAAAATCGGGCGGACGAGTTCAGGGACAGTTCGTGACGCCACCAACTGCTGAAGACGTTACATACCGATTTCGCACAAGCGATGGAATTGTAATCGAAATCCGAAGTGAAGAAGTCGCTGAAATTGAAAAAAAAGGTGTGCAGTCTGGTCTTGAAGAATATGAGCAAAAAAAAGCTGAGATGAAAGATACCGTCGAGGGAAATCTTGAGATGGCTCGATGGTGCGCGGAAAATCAGTTTTTAAGTCAACGAAAAGCGCATTATGAACGTGTTTTAGAGTTGGATTCCGAGAATCTAGATGCACGACGTGCGCTCGGTTACAAAAAAATGTTAGACGGTGAATGGCGGACCTCTGACGCGGAAATGGAAGAACAAGGAAAAGTAAAGTATAAAGGACGTTGGATTTCAACTCAAGAAAAAGAATTAATGGAAAAACAGGCGGAAGAAAAAAATAAAACGAAAAAAATGGCCGCCAATATAAAAAAATGGGTAAAAATGCTCGGTACAGCTAAAGAAGAAAGTGCGTTAGCTGAGCTGGAAAGTCTGCGTGACCCACTGGCAGTTCCAGGAATTCAAAAAGCGTATGAGAGTGAAAAGCGACCGGCAGCGCGTAAAGTACTGATAAAATGCCTCGGCCGAATCGGTACGCAGATGGCGTTAAATTCATTATTGCAGATCGCGGTGGACGAGAAAGATGAAGAACTTCGACTGACAGCGCTTGATAATCTGATGCCACATAAGGGAGTAGGAGTAACCGATTACTTTATCATGCGCCTTTCCCCGAAAAAGTCGACGAATCCACAAATTAATCAGGCGGCCTACGCACTCGGCGAGCTGAAAGATACTTCGGCTATTCCAGCTTTAATTGAGGCGCTTGTGACCACTCATAAATTCCAGGTCGTAACGGGCAATCAAAATGGTCAAACAACTGCGGGAGCTGGACGTTCCTCGACTGGAGGTGGCGGAATGGGATTTTCGATGGGAAGTTCTGTGAAAACCGTCTCACAAAGTATTCAGAATCAAGAAGTTCTGGATGCACTTAAAAAAATAACGAACGTGAATTTTATGTATGATAAAACAAGCTGGATTCATTGGTATCAGCAATCTACAGGAGGAGCAGGAGCAACAATCCGTCACCATGTAGAATAAGTCCCGAGAAAGGAATTAAAAATCCTTAAACTTGTGGAGGTGTTTTTCATTTAAAGTCATGTTTCACGTGAAACATCTCTGCAAGTTTATCATAAAAAATAGGGAGACAATTGTGTTTATTTTGCCTAAAAGTCATTCGATTTATTCCATACTAAAGAGGTCGGGAATCCAAAAGAAACGCGCACACTAAGAAATAATTTTCATAGCTTTTCAAATTCTATTTTATTCATACTCGGCAAAATACGCATTTTATCCATTCTTTTTATATTTTTTAATAAAATTGCAATTATTTTGAGAAATTTACAAAAAAAAGCTAAAGTTTCCCTAATATCACCTTGTCAAAATCGAAAATTTAGTTTATACTATTAAATGAAGTATAGAGAATCGGGGGGGCCTTGAATTGCTATATGGTTTTTCGTTAGACGTAAAAGAACAGATACGTCAGACTATAAATATCGTAGATCTGATTGGGGAATATGTTCAATTGACGCCTCGGGGGCGTGTTTACGTCGGTCTATGTCCATGGCATGATGACTCAAAACCGAGTCTCCAGGTCGACCCGGAGCGCCAGACATTTCGTTGTTGGGTCTGCGCCGATGGTGGGGATATTTTTTCTTTCATGATGAAGATGGAAAATGTCTCTTTTCCTGAAGCGATGCAGATGTTAGCAGAACGGGCAGGAGTTGAATTACCTAAAACGCCTAAACGTCATTCTCAGCATTTTGACGGTGACTTTTCCAGTGTACGTGGTTTCAGAAAAAACAGTAATCAACACGGAGATGCCAGCACAGAATCAGCGGCTGGAGTGTCGGAGAGCGCGGATTATTCGACATTTAGCGGGAAGAAGAAACTTCACGAATCAGCTAAATGGGCAGAGTTGGAGTATCACAACTATTTTAAGAGCCTACCAGAAACGCATCCAGCACGTGTTTACCTGTCAGAACGTGGGATAACCCCAGAAAATGTGGATAAATTCCAGATTGGTTTCGCACCGGATGAGTGGAACTGGCTGGAACGGCGTGCGAGCCGAAAATCAGGGCTCCTGAAGGATCTGAACACGACGGGATATTTAGGATATTCCGAAGAAAGAAAGTCCTATTATGAGCGTTTTCGTGGTCGGTTACTGTTTCCAATTCATGATGCGCAAGGAAGAAGTGTAGGAATTGGTGGACGTGTAATTCCTGGAGTTCCGACGGCGAATGAATCCGCAAAATACCTAAATACGCCAGAAACTCCGTTATTTTCCAAGCATCGTCTCCTATACGGACTGGATTTAGCGCGGAATACAATTCAGAAAAAAAAGCGTGTGCTCGTGATGGAAGGGTACACGGATACGATTATCGCCCATCAGTACGGTTTCACAGAATCTGTCGCAGTACTCGGAACTGCGCTTGGACTGGACCATATCCGAATACTAAATCGATTAGCGAACACGATTTATCTAGTGCTCGATGGTGACGAAGCGGGTAAAAAACGTGCGGCTCAAGTATTAGAGCTTTTTGTTGCGGAAAAAGTCGATGTTCAGATATTAACATTACCGGAAAATAACGACCCAGCAGAATATCTGGCGGAATTTGGAGCAGAAAAATTCGAGGATTTACTACAGAATCACACGAATGACGCTCTGACACATGCCTTTAATTTATATACGAGTAAAATCGAATTTAATAACATTCATCAGTCAGAACAGGCACTAGATAAGTTACTGGGGCTGATTGCGAGTGGGTCCACACACGGTCAGGAAAAGGATTTCGGACTGTTAACCTTCCGCGAAGAGAAAATGTTACAGCAATTGTCATTTTCCTTTTCGATTTCCGAAGAATTTATACGCCGACGGCTTAAGGAAATACGTAGTCAAGCACAACGAGCTGCGTTTATGCGTGAGTCATGGCAACAACGCCGTGAGGAGCAGGAGAAAGTCACACAAGGAATCCTTCCTGAAAACATGGAGCAGGGGAAAAAGTCGAATTCCCTGTTAATTGCCGACGAATCGGAAGCGTACATGGATGATGAATATGCCATGTATGACGTTTCCTTCGACCCGAGCGAGTTCGGTGTAACGGAAACGGGGCAAAATAAAACCAATTTACCAATTACAAGGCCTAGGTTTTCCGAAAACGACACAGAAGACGAGCCGGAAATTGATTATACGGCCGAGCCGAGTCTGTTAACAAGAGAGCTTTTTGAGCAATATGCAGACGAGGTAGACTGGCGAATTTTTGGCCGAATGAATGCGTGGGAAAAGGAAATTGCGGAAATTTTGCTGAAATGGCCACATTTAATTTCAGCGGTACGTGGTTATACGACTCCAGAACGCTTTTTATTCGTGCCGGCACGTGAGCTGTTTCTGCGAATGTGCGAAATGGCGGACGAGGAAATGGAGCCAAGTTTTGAAAGAGTTCTAAACTCTTTTGAATCGAAATCCATGAAAAGTTGGATCGTTCAGCTGGACGCAGAATCCGTCTGGCATCATGAGAGGAAAACTGAAGAACAGGTTTTACTCATCATAGAACAGATCATGGCGAATTCCAACAAATTTTATACGGACAGTCGGAGACCCCAAGATATGTCACTTTTTCATTCCGCAAGTCTGAATCGTGACCAGAAACTGGATTTACTCGACCAATTATGGCTGGAAAAAAAGAGCACCAACGCACAGATTTTCGGTCAGAGCAAGAATACCCAGGACTTGTAATAAGCAAGTTCACAAACAAAACCAAAAAATCAAAAAAAATTTAAATCGACCGTTCATTTATTTGGGGCAGAGTCAAAATAGATGGACGCACGGAAGATTTCGATTGGCCCTCAACAGTATCAGGGAAGGTACGAGGAGAAAATATGAATCTGTTTGACGAAAAAGTCCAACGGCTGGTTGAACGCGGCAAGCATCAGGGCTACTTGACGTACAAAGAAATTAATAAATTCTGTGCGTCGGAGAAGCTGAATGCTTTCGAGACACAGGAATTTTCCTGTCAACTGGAAAAAGTGGGAATTGTGCTTCTGGAAAAAGCGGCTGAGCCGGAAATTTACCAGAACGCCGTTGCCGCGATGGAAGATCTGGATTTTTCTGATGATTATAACAGCGACATTGCGGTCTCTTCTTCTTCAAAAATTCGTGATGAAGACGATTATTATGAAGACGAGGATGACAACATGTTTCTCGGTGAAATTATAGAAGAACCGACCGCGAGTACGGGCGTGGACCCTGTCCGGACGTACATGTCACAGATGGCGGACATTCCTCTTCTTTCTCGTGATGAAGAAACGCAGTTAGCACGTGAAATTGAGAGAATGCGCAAAAAATTCCGTTATGCGATTCTGAGCAGTTACGTTTCTATGCGTCATACGATTAATACGTTGAAAAAAGTACATCGTGGAACGCTTCCTTTCGACCGCACGATCAAGGTCTCGCAGACGGAAAACTTGCAAAAAGAGCAGATTATGGCAAGAATGCCTGAAAATCTTGCAACGCTCGACGCACTTTCTATACGTTGTAATCAGGCATTTCATACGATGATTTCTCGAAAGGCGACTCATGAAGAAAAAGCGGAGGCGCGGAAACGTTTTCTGCACGCACGCCGTAAAATGGTATATCTGGTCGAAGAGCTGAGCCTGCGTACTCGCCGAATTCATGCGATGATGAAGCAGCTCGAACAGCTTGCGAATCGCATGATGGACCTACGAAAACAGCTTAAAAATCCGAATATTTCCCCAATTCGTCGTCATCAACTGCGCCATGACCTGTATAAACTGATGATGCTGACACATGACAGTCCGTGTGGTCTCGCGCGTCGGGTAGCGATTATGAAACAGGTTTCCATGGATTATGAAGCCGCCAAGAGTCAGCTTTCCTGCGGAAATTTACGGCTTGTCGTCTCGGTCGCCAAAAAATACAGAAATCGAGGTCTGAGTTTTCTGGACCTGATTCAGGAAGGAAATACTGGCCTGATGCGAGCGGTGGACAAGTACGAATATCGCCGTGGTTTCAAGTTTTCGACATATGCCACGTGGTGGATTCGGCAAGCGATTACGCGCGCAATTTCTGAACAGGCAAGGACGGTCCGTATTCCGGTACACATGATTGATCTCATGAGTAAAATGCATCACTCCCAACAGCGTCTTCAGCAGGAGCTCGGACGAGAACCGACCCAGGAAGAGGCGGCGAAAGCTGCAGATTTATCACTGGAGGAATTCACACGTGTAGAAAGTTTTTCACGCCATCCGATTAGTCTCGATCGGCCAATTGGCGAGAGCGATGATAACTGTTTCATGGAATTCATGGATGATAGTCGGACGAAAAAGCCGGAAAGTCTTGCGTCTAACGAGATGTTACGTGAGCGTCTGGAATCCGTCTTGATGACGCTTTCACCGCGTGAGCGAAAAATTATCCGTCTGCGTTATGGACTTGATAACGATTACTGCTACACGCTGGAGGAACTGGGACGTATTTTCCGTGTCACTCGTGAGCGAATTCGGCAGATCGAAACGAAAGCGATGAAAAAACTCCAGCAACCGACGCGACTTGCGCAACTGGAGGGATTCATCGAGAAAGAAAAGTCCGAACGGAAACCTCAGGAAGTAGAAATGGAACAGAATCAGGAAATGGTCGTTAACAACTAGCATACCCCTTGCGTTCCTGAGTAGAATTAGAAGCCGAAAATCACACGATTTTCGGCTTTTTTTTCTTGATATACTTAAGGAAACGCTGAATAATGGATGGGAAACATTTCAGTCTCCCGATTTCCTTCTTGAAACGATGGGAATAGCGCCGCGAGACGCATCACCTCCCAAAAGTGTGACTTAATCAGCGACTACCTAAGGAAACGCTGATTAAGTGAATAACCACCCCTTTTAAGGGAAGTGGCATGGGATATCGGAGGGGCTGATGACTTCATTAATAACCGTTTAATAACAAAATTTTCAGAAGACATCCACCCCTCCTCCCTTCAGAGACCTCCCTAAAAGGGTAGGCTTTAAACATACGACCATTCCGTATGTACATAAAAAAAGCTGGCCGTGATGACCAGCGAGTACACCCAACAGGGTTCGAACCTGTAACCTTCGGTTCCGTAGACCGATGCGCTATCCAATTGAGCCATGGGTGCATATGCACGTTTATAAAATTTAGTACACCCAACAGGGTTCGAACCTGTAACCTTCGGTTCCGTAGACCGATGCGCTATCCAATTGAGCCATGGGTGCGACTATTCATTTCCGGCATTCCTTCAATGAATGTAAGTATTATACCACACTACTAAACATTTTCAAGGGGGGGACAGTCAATTTTCTTGAAGAAAATCACCGTCATTCAAAAATTTCTGGATATTTTCGAAAGTGGAAACCGAATTCGGAATGGTCGAGTGGTCTCCACGTAACTTTTTCCACGCACGCGCTCCTTCTAAATGTGTCGTAGAAACCGGCAAAACTGCGTCATTTTCCTCACCCCAAAATTCCTCACTCTCACCGTAACCAGCAAGGATTCCAAATTCATTCCGTGGCGTACCGAACCGAGCGTCCAACTCACCTCCCGACAGTGAAAGCTCCGCTAAAACTGGAAAAAGGAGTCCTACTGGCCCAGTATTATGTTTCTGAGCCACCAGTGCACCCTGATTCGGCGGACAGACCTGAACCAGACGTCCGACTTTCGAGAAAGGTACTCCTAAAGTTTCTGAATCCGTTTCTGAATCC
>JAUNAI010000005.1:18959-44098 GCA_030527705.1 Planctomycetia bacterium
GAACCATTCTGCTTCTTCACATCGTCCGCATAATTTCCTAAATAATAACGTAAAACGATTGCGCCAAGACTGTGTCCGACGAAATCAATTCGCTCGACACCGTCCAGCTTCGCGACAATTTCCGCCAGCTGTTTTGCCTGCTCCGCCACAGTAACACGCATTGAGGGATAGGAAATATTTAGCACAGCGGTATACTCTCCTTTTTCACGGAACCAGAGCGCCATATTTTCTAAAAGAATAGAACTAGAGGCGAAACCATGAAGCAGGATCAGAACACGACCGGACATAGGCGGAATTTCAAGTTCCTGCTGATATCTTTCAAGAACAGTCTCGCAAAACGCCCGACTTCCTGACGCACGGCAGATGGCCTCCGGATCCAGAAGTCGATATTCTCCGGTTAGAATCGAACGCTGGATATGCCATTCCTGCAGAAAAAAAACATCCTGCCAGAAAAACATTCCCCCAATAGTCTGCGTATTATCAAAACGATTTATTCCCGGAATCTGAGCCGACGTAGCCTTTCCGAAATTACCGTCCACTCCTGAAATCCCAATCATTCCAGCTACCAGAGCCACGCAAAACGCCAAAATCCGGAGTTTCCTGCGTAATTCTCGGAATTCATACCGTTCTGACGTCATAAAACGTTCCTTTTTACTGAAAATTAAGGATTCTTGAATGCTCAGGAAAAGAAACCACTCCCTCCATCCCATCTCCTGCTTCAACAGCCAAAAGGGACTCCGTTAAGATTTCATTTCCGATGGAAGGGCTTCTTTTTTATTCTATTTTCTCTTATTCAGCAAGAATCTCGAAAATCTGCGCGTCATTCAGTGCCGAAACACGACAAGACGCCATGGAAAAATCATGGTCCATACTATGTTCACCGGGAACTGCCACAACGAAACCACCGGCAGCCGCACCCGCAACACAACCGTTATGACTGTCTTCCAGAATCATCATCGACGCCGGTTCCACACCGAACCGTTCCGCCGCCTGAAGATAAATCTCCGGGTGCGGTTTCCCCTGCGTTACGTTCTCAGACGTAATAATAAACGCGAAACGACGCTGTAAATCATGAATCGGCAACATCTTTCGTACCAGCTCACCACAACTACTCGTACAAATCGCGCGCGGAATCTGATGTTCCTCCAGATAATCCAATAACTCAAAAAGTCCCGGCATCGGCTGGAGATAATCCCCCATAATCGACAGAAAAATCCGATTCGATTCCTGCTGCAACTCCTGCCACGTAACCGGAAGATGATGCCACTCGATCATCGTCTCGAAAGCCCGTTGCGGCGTGCACCCCATCAGAACAGAACTCAGCTCGTGCGTATATTCATGACCAAAAAGACGCATAAGACGCAAGCCTGTCTCAAAATAGACATCCTCGGAATTAAACATCAGACCGTCCATATCGAATGCGACGGCCTGAAATTTACGCGGTGAATGAGAATTATTCATATATACGAATTCCACTTTAAAATTCATGAAAGGGTGCCCCTTCCAGTAGTCATTTCCACAACGCGAAATGACAATGAAGCGAAATTTTATAATGCGTCGGATATAAAACTTTACTTCGTCGTAATCGGCTTGATTCGAGCATTAATCGAATCCTGATACCCCGCCTTTTTCCGTTCCAGTTCCGCAACACGTGCGGCAAGTGCCTGATTCGCCTGCTTCATCGCCTGATTCTCTTCTTCATATTTCGCATAAATTTTTGTCAGACGATTATCACTTTCCCGTTTCAGCGTAGAACAGACACGATGGAACGTCGATTCCCCGACACGTGCATCATCACTCGATTCTTGACCCGCGCCGACGATAGCAGACATGTAGGCGATATTCCGCTTCTGTTTCTCGAGAAGCTCCTGCATAATAACTTCCTGACCGACGTAATACTGAATCTCTGTATCGAACGGGACATAATCTTCATTCGTGCTTCCATGCTCCGCCTTATCAATCGGCATATTCATGAAAAGCGTCCAACGCCCCACAAAACGCTCCGAAAGCAACGCTTTCATACGCTCATTATTCACATATTCCGAACGTGTCGGCTCAATTGCGACGAAAGATTTCGCAGTTTCCGGATTCACACCAAAACTACGAACACGGAAACTCCCCAGATAAGTCAACTTATCCTCATCCTCCTTCGCAGCACGGAAAACATACAACGGAGTGTTCACCGGAAGCTGCATTTCCGTGGCGCCGGGAATATATACGTTAAAGAGACGATTCGTCGCGAATTGACTCTGAACCTCACAGTCACGGTAAGCCGGTCCACGCAGATCCTGCAGAGCACGGAGATATTTTTCCTGCTCATAAATCGAGCGGACATAACCTTCCGTATCCGGCTGACCTTTTCCGAAGTTGTAAAGCGCAATTTCTTCTTCTAGCTGTTTCAGTTGTTTTTCCTGTTTATTACCTTCTTCGCGCCATACACTATGTGTTTTCAGCGTGATAGCCGAAAAATAAAAACAGACGCCAATTGCGATTACAACTAACCCAATGAGGATTTTATTTACAAGACACATGCCAACACCGTATTTGGTTTCCGTCAGGATTTTTGACCACTAATATCTTTTAACTTTTTATACTGATTCCACTTGAAAATTCAAGAAAGGACGGCCCTTTCGGTAGTCATTTCTACAACGCGAAATGACGGTAAAATGAATTTTATTGTGCGTCGGGTATAATATATACTGCTATATATCAAGTTCTTTATTTATCATAATCCAGAGATACACTCTGTCAAGACTTTTATCGGAAAAAAATCCAAATTTTACCAAATTTCCGAAACTCCTCCATTTAATCGATACAATCGACACTCACCCACCATAAAAACAGAATAACTACACAAAAAATACATAAGATAGAAAGGATATTCCGACTGGCACGACAGAAAATCTTCCGAATTTCCATGAAAATTGGGAACCGCCCTAGTCAGGGAAAAATTTTTATGCTATAATGGAGACAAATTACCATTTTTTGTTGCTTTTAAGGAGTGCTAAAATGAAAAAGTCGTATTCCCGCCGAAAGATTCTTCGTTCCGCAGCTGTTTCCGTCTCCGCGTTGGCGGGGTTACGGGTCACCGTACCGGCTCGTGCTCAATTCGGGTGGATGCAGAAACCATCGCAGCAACTCGGACGTTCCGGACCACGGAAATTGCCATTCGCGCAAGATAATCCGGCAATTCAGTATTTCCCTCAGAATTGCGAGCGTTGTGGTGACTGTGTGGCGGTCTGTCAGAATGTTCAGACGGTCTACGGTCACGGAAAATATCCGCTTAATACGGTTCCGTGCATTTACTGTGGTCAGTGTACTGCGATCTGCTGGAATAACGGTGTAACGGAACGTTTTCATCTTCAGAAAATTTACAATGAAATCACTGAGAACCAGAAAAGTAAGGGACCGAAAAAATTCGTCGCGCTCATCGCACCGTCCGTCCGTGTAACGCTCGGAGAAATGTTTAAGATGGAACGTGGTAAAAATGTGGAAAAACAGCTTATTAGCGCGTTGCGGAAAATCGGTTTCGACTACGTTTTCGATGTGACTTTTGGTGCAGACCTAACCGTAATGGAAGAAGCGGCGGAACTGGAAGAGCGACTGAAAAAGCAGAATGATTCCTCGGATGGAACTTCGGAGGGAGTGACGGAGGGAACGGTAAAACCGATGTTTACGAGTTGCTGTCCTGCGTGGGTCCGATTCGTTGAACTGTTTTTCCCAGAGGTGTTACCGCAACTTTCGACATGTAAAAGTCCGATTCAGATGCACGCCGCAGTTCTAAAAAGCTGGTTTGCGAAAGAGAAGGGAATCGACGCGGAAAATCTGGTAATTACCGCCATTACGCCGTGTACCGCGAAAAAGTATGAACGGACGCTCGGTGAGAATACCCCAGTTAAGTATTCCCTTACGACGCGTGAGTGTGGCTGGTGGCTCCAGGAACTTCAGATACCGTTCGCGCAACTGGAAGACGGGGAATTCGACTCGACGCTGGGTAACGGTTCCGGTGCGGGCGTCATTTTTGGAAATACGGGTGGCGTCACGGAAGCGGTCATGCGACAACTTTACTTTAATCGGACAGGTCAGGAACCGCCGAAAGATTTTCTCAAGTTTACGCCCGTTCGCGGAATGGACGGTTATCGACGTGCAGAAGTGGAAATTGATGGTCAGAAATTACGCATCGGAATCGTTCACGGAGCGTCAACTGCGCGGACACTTCTGGAGGGAAAAGCTCCGTTAGACCTGCATTTCGTGGAAGTGATGGCATGCCGAGGCGGGTGTATCGGCGGTGGCGGACTACCGAAAACGGAGATTCCGATTTCCGACGCACTTCGTGCACAGCGTATTCGTGGATTGTACACGACAGACCAAGAACACGAAATCCGCAGAAGTGGCGCGAATCCAGAAATTCAGGAACTTTACGCGAAATTCCTGAAAGAGCCAGGAAATCCGATTCTGCATAATCTGAAATAGATTAAGAAGGCACTGATTAAGTGAATAGCCTCCCCTTTTAGGGGAGGTTTTAAACGTGCGACTTATTCAGTTTTTATTTTAACGTCAGTGCCACTGCACCGAGCAGGGCGGCCTCATAACCCAGTGCAGTCGGCTGGATAATAACGTCTGAATTCGCGCGCCGAAACATATTTTTTCTGAATTCAGTCTCCAGAGCAGGGGAAAATAGATCCCACGCACCGACGACACCGCCGCCAATGAGAATTCTGGCTGGGTTCAGAATACTGGCTGCGTTGGCGAGCGTTCGACCTAGAATCCATCCTTCTCTCTCGTAGGTTTCTCGAGCGGCGACTTCTCCGGAACGCGCACGCTGGGCAATTTCCGCAGCGGAAACCTGCTCACCCGTCAGATGAGCATAATACCGCGAAATACCGGGCCCGGCGCATTCCGCTTCCAGACATCCACGATTTCCACAACCACAGAGTTCTCCATCTTCCACGACGTTTATGTGCCCGAATTCACCGGAAAAACCGCGTGCGCCACGATAAATGTGACCGTCGAGAACGACACCGCCGCCAATTCCGTTAGAAATCGTAAGCCAGATGAAATCGCGGACTTCCCGACACGCTCCGAAAATTCCCTCGGCAATCGCGCAAGCGTTCACGTCATTTTCAATAAAAACAGGTTTTCCAAAATACTTTTCCAGTGCGTCGGTAATCGGGAAATTCTGAATGCCGGAAAACGGTGCGTAAATCCAGACACGCTCATCCGCCAGACCGGGAATTGTAACGCCAATGGAGTCAATTTCTGATAGTGAAACATGTGACTTCAGCAACTCGGTTAAATGCGCAATCCGAGCGAGGATTTCTTCTTCCGTAATCTCTGTAGGAAGTTTTTCACCGACAGTATGAACAATTTCGTGATACCACTGTCCATCACGTTCGTGAACGCGCACCAGACCGACAATCATCTTGGAACCGCCAATATCGACGGCGAGAATCTGTTTTTTCATGGGTTATGATTTTAAAAGTTAAATGACGGATTTAAATCGGGCTATTTTCATTTTCTCTCTTCTCCCAATTTCGGCATAATTATGCAGGTTATACCAATTATTTTCAAGAAACCGGATTTTTTTGGTGATTTTATTTGAGGGGTGAAGAAAATTACCGATAATATAAGATAAGGAGTGAAGTATTTTGCGGAATCGGTGTGTCTGTGGCCCCCGAGACATTGGTAAAACACTTTTCCATTTTAATGTGCCTGAACAAGACATTATTTATATATTCCTACGTACGGAGAACGAAACATGGCAGCCAAGCGGCTTAACATTCGATTCGTCATCATTCTTGCGGCAGTGATTCTGATTTCCGGAGTCGCCGCTTTTGTGGTGTTGAAAATCCAGAGCAGTCGCCAACTTGATCAGTGCTATCAGTTGGGGCTGGAGGCTTTTGAGAAAGGCGACATGGCCGAGGTACGCAATAATCTGGGTCCGGTAGCTGAGAAACTGACAGATTCAGAAGAACGTGCAGACGCGATGCGAAAACTGACGCTGGCATATATCGACCTTATGGAGCAACCGAATAAAAGTCATCATGACCTGGAAGTCTGCCAGATCATGTTAGGCCGTGCGTTGCAGATGGACCCAGTGGAGCTGGGAGAAGACCGTGTGAAGTTCAAGGAAGCATTCGCGAAGAGCACACTTCTCCTGAGACATCATGTTCGGGCAGCACAGACGTATCTTGAGTTAGCGAATGAGTTCCCAGATGAACCCAAATACCTTCTTGAAGCGGCGGAATGCTATATTAAGGACAAGAATAATAAGGCGGTAGATACGCTTTCCAAGCTCGTTTCTCGCCATCAGGACTACATACCGGGCTGGATTGCGTACGCTCAGTATTACCAGTCGCTCGACCAGTTGGATTTAACGATACAGCATCTGAATTCCATGGTGGACGCCAACTCGGATTCCGCGCAGGCTTATGCTCAGCGAGCGATTTTCCTTTATGCGCATCCAGAAATGGAACAGCGAGCACTCGCGGAAGAATCCGCCCTAAATGCGATTCGCCTTGATGAAAATAATGTTGACGCGCTCCTTGCCGGAACGAAAATGGCAATTGCACGCAAAAAATTTGACGTTGCGCATCAGTATCTTGACCGTGCGATGAAGCTGGCGAAAATGGTACCTGACGTGAAACGAGATCAGATGTTAGTGGAAACGGGAATTCAGCTGGCAGACGCGGAAGGAAAACCGGAAAGTGCCTTGGAATTACTGAAAAATGACGTAGAATCAGACCCGTCCAATATTCAGAAACACGTGCAGCTGTTCCAGCGTTTAATCGTTCTAGACCGTATGGAAGAAGCGCGCAAGGAAATTGATGAACTACGCAAGAACCACACGAATTTGAAGACGGAACTCCTCACATTTTTTGAAGCGACGATTGAAATCCGAGAAGAAAAGTGGCTCAATGCTGTGAAGAAGCTGGAAATTGTCCGTGCGTTCTTCGGTCAGGACCCGGTTATGTTGGCATATATCGACCGTCAGCGTGCGTTATGTTATGGTAAACTGGGTCAGGTGGATAAGCAATTCGAGGCATTCCAGAAAGCGATTCAGAACGCGAATGAGTCGGAATGTATCCCATTCTATCTCGCGTATATTCACGCACTGCATACAGCTGGACGTATTCCACAGATGGAAGAAGTCATGATGGAACTGATGGACCGAATCGGAGAAGATCGGTTCATGAGTGTTCATGAACTGCGGACGTTCTACTTCGCGTTACAGCAGCAGAAAGAAGCATCTAAGCCGAAAGATGAGCAGAACTGGAATGAGATTAATGAGGCAATGACTGAGCATAATATGGATGTAAATAACCCAGAAGGTGTACTTCTGAGTGTCCGTATGCTCGTAAAACAGGATAAAATCGCCGATGCGAAAGTCCTCCTGCGTCAGGCAATCACAGACCATCCGAATACGATTGCATTCGTGTCATATCTGGCGCTTCTGGAAGCACAGGAAAAGAATTATAAGGAAGCTATCGCGCTGATTGATGCGCAGTTACTGGAAAAAAAGAATAATCCGGGACTTCTCATCACGAAAGTGCGTATTCTGTCACAGATTAAAGAAGATGATGGAACGGCACCGGATAATATCGAAGCACAGTTAAAGGAAATTGAAGAAATTGCCTATAAAATGCCCAACACGGTGAAAGTAACCCTTCTGAAACAGCTCGCAATGGCGTGGCTCCAGTATGAAAATCTGGATGAAGCGGACCGGATTTACAGTATGGTAATTCAGGTGGAACCGGAAAATGTCGGTATCAAGATTCAGCTTTTCGACTTGGCACGTAAAGCGGATAATGAACAGAAAATGAATGCGCAGATGGAACGTATCCGTCGCGAATTGGGCATCTCCTCACCGGAATACCGTTACTGTCAGGCCACGAAAGCCATCTGGGAGTACAGCAAGAAGCCGTCACCGGATAAACTGCGCCTCGCGAAAGAACAGCTTTCCGCCGCTCAGCAACTTCGACCGGCATGGGTTTATATTCCGCGTGCGCAGGCGGAAATCGCGATTATCGAGAAGGATTATAACGCCGCGATTGATTATCTGAATCGCGTGGACCAGGTGGGAACGTTGACGACCCAGCAGTTAAATCTGTTAATCCGTCTCCTTTATCTGGAAAATCGTGACCCGGAAGTGCGTCAGTTAATTGCGAAAAAACGTGAAGCGAATCTCGCAGTTGACGCAGCGATGATGAGCGTTGAGGCACTTGCTAACTCCGGTGAAGGTGATGAGGCCGTCCGCCGTGGCTCGGAAATTATTGACCCGAATAACCCGAAAGATTTCCTTTGGATTGGTCATATTGCGATGAAAGCGAAAGACTACCAGAAGGCGAAGGAAGCGTTTACGAAAGTGACGGAAATTGCGCCGGAAAATCCGAATGGTTGGTTGTCGCTCCTTCAGGTACAGCGAATTCAGGGCGAAGAAGTTTCTAAAGAAGAATTCATTGCAAAAGTGACGGAAGCGGTTCCGGTCGACAAGTTACCGTTATGCCTCGCGAAAACCTACCAGTTGTTCGGTCAGGCGAAAGAAGCGGAAAAGACTTTCCTGGAAGCGGTGAAACTTGAGCCGGACAGTCTGGAAGTTCTCTTCTCGACAAGCCAATTTTACATGTGCACAACGCATCCAGAAATGGCGATTCCATACCTGAAACGGATGAGTGAACTGATTACGGAAGACCGTCGGTTAAATGTTGACACGAAAAACCAGCAGTTGGCGTGGACTCGCCGTTCACTGGCTCAGGTATACAGCGGAATTCCAGATTTTGAGCTTCAGAATCAGGGACTTCAGCTCGTCGAGGAAAACCTGACGCGTCAGCCAGACTCGCTAGAAGATATGAAAGTGAAAGCGATGTTATTGGCCGCCCGTCATAATCCGGAAGATAATCAGCGAGCGATTGAGATTTTCGATAATATTCCGTTACTCTCGAATCGTGAACTGTTTACGCTTGCGAAACTGTATTTCGAGCAGAGTTACAGTCCAGATGCCGCGACGATGAAAGAGAAATGTCAGAGTGTCATGTCGGACCTCGTTTCCAGTAATGAAAATAACGTAGAATATCTCGGTACGTTCTTGGATATACTTTTCCGTCTTAATACTCCGGCGGAGACAATTTCAAGTTACGTAGACAGTCTGGAATCTTTACGCGGCGATAAAGACCCGATCGCGTTGTTGTACCGTCTGAAACTGATGGGGCTCACATCTAAACCTCGTGATGTACAGGAGTATATGGTCAATCGGTTCCCGGAAGAAATTGCACCGGCCAATCAGTTACTTGTGTGTCACTGTGCGGTAGAACTCGAAAAACAGGGCCAGACGGAGAGTGCCTCGCGACTGTGGAATACGCTCGTAAAGGCGAATCCGGTTTTCGCGGAAGAATTTATGCTTTTCCTTTCCCGTCAGCAGGGATTTACAGCCGCGTTGGCGTACCTGCAGGCGAATCAGGATAAATTCGAACCGAACAAGCAACTGAATATGATTTCGCGTGCATGCCGTCATGCCAACAAGACGGTTTCACGTGATGAATATAAACAGGTAAATGAATACGTGAAACTCCTCTTCCGCGATACACCGGAGGCGTTGGAGTTGCAGATGTTCCTAGCTCATATGTTGGAGCTTCAGGGAAAATTCGATGAAGCAATTGCGATGTACAACACGTTGTTAGAGAAACCGTTTAATGATACGCAGACAGCGATTATCGAGAATACGCTGGCGAATCTGCTTGTATTAACTGGTAAGGATTTCGACCGTGCAGTCGCGCTGATTGATGAGGCGACGAAGAAATTCCCGCAGGAAGTGAGTCTCCGAGACTCGCGTGCGGTAATATATATGCATAGTAAGGAACGTGTGAAGACAGATAAGGCGATGGAAGACCTAAAATACGTAGTCACGGTTCAAAATGAAGCGTTGTATCAGTTCCATCTCGCGATTCTGTATTGGAACCGTGGAAATGTAAATGCTGCGAAAATTGCGTTCGAGACGGCAAAACGTATCGACCCATTCCTTTTTCAAAACATTTCTGCGCTGGAAGTGCCGAATTATACGGAATTGACGAATAACTTGGAATAATGAGAATTAAAGACAGTATCTAATTCCCTTCTTTTTAAGAGGGGAATTTTAAAACCGGTTGAGAGGAGGCTTTCAGCCGGTTTTTTGGAAAAAATTGGGAAAATCCGTCAATTTCGGATTGGGGAAACCTTGAAACCCGTTTTTTTTCTGTTATAATAGAAGTAATGTATTCTGTGAACTTTTAATTTCACGCTTCAATTTTATGCCCGACGCACTGTAAAATTCTATATCGTCGTCGTTTCGTGTTACGTAACGATGACTGGAAGGACCGACCTTCCCTGAATTTTAATGTGTGATTGATTTTATTTTTCCTACCTCCTTACGAAAGGAATCACCATGCCTACATCACGTCGTAATTTTTTGAAGGCGGGGGCTGCCGCCGCTGTCACGATGTCCGCTCTTTCCAGTGTTCCGCGCGTTCACGCTGCTGGCTCGGATACGATTCGTATTGCGCTGATTGGTTGCGGTGGCCGTGGTCGTGGCGCTTGTTTTCAGGCTCTGAGCACAAAAGAAGGACCGGTTGAACTGGTCGCCATCGCCGACGCTTTTGAGGACCAGGCGAAAGGTTTTGCACAGATTCTGAAAGCCGATGAGGAAAAAGCTCCACTGTGCACCTTCACTGACGACACGATTTTCTCCGGTCTGGACTCATATAAAAAGGCGATTGACTGCTTGCGTCCAGGAATTGACTTGGCGTTGCTTGTCGCTCCGCCGGCGTTCCGCGCGATGCACTTTGAATATGCCGTAAAACGTGGCGTGCATGTTTTCCTCGAAAAACCGTTCGGTGTAGACACTCCGACGATTAAACGCTCGCTGGCGGCGTGGAAAATGGCGCAGGAGAAAGGTCTGAAAGTCATCACGGGGCTGAATAACCGTAAATATTTCCGTACGGAAGAAACGGTGAAGAAGATTCAGGACGGCGCGATTGGTGATATTTTGTCGTGTTATGTGTATCGTCTTCATGGTCCGTGCCGCTGGAATCCGCGTGATGAATGGTCGCCGTTGCAGAATCAGTTGCGCAATTACAACAGCTTCACTTGGATTTCCGGTACTCCGTGCGTGGACTGGATGGTTCATAACATCGACATTTGTTGCTGGTCGAAAGGCATGCATCCAACATGGGTTCAGGGCACCGGCGGTCGTCAGGTTCGTGAGGAAAAAGATGAGCTGATGGACCACATTGTATGTGATTACGAGTTCCCGGACGGCGTGAAGCTGGTGATGCAGGTCCGTCACATTTCGAACACGTGGAGCAGTTTCCGTTCCGTGATTCGCGGTACGAAAGGCATGGCGGTCGTAGGAGAAGGCATCGGCGAACCGAAAATTTTCAAGGGTTACAACGTGGTGAACGACGATGTGATTTGGAAGTCGGAAATGCCGAAAAACGACTCTTATCAGGAAGAGCACAACCGCTTGGCGAAGATGATTCGAGAAGATTTACCGTGTGAAGACGTTGATTTCTGCATCAAGTCGAATTTCACGGGCATTATGGGCCGTATGGCGATGGAATCTGGCCAGGAACTGACATGGGATACGGCATGGAATTCGACGTACGAGCTGTGCCCGAACATTGACGGACTTCAGTTTGACGGTGATTCGCCCTACATCATGCCTGACGCGGATGGCAACTACCAGACCGCGAAACCGGGTATCACGAAACGGTTCTAATTTCGTGAAAATCAGTTTTTAGGAAATCTGGGAGGTATCGTCTCCTAGTTAATTAAATCGGTAATTTGCCGAAAATACGCTCCCCTTCCTTACTCTGATGGTGTAGAGAAGGGGAGGTTTTTGATATTTTAACCTTTTCATTAATAATTATGCCCACGAACACTGAAGCGTTGGAAGCTCTTCGTTGGAAGAAATTTCCGGTTTTGAATGATGGTTTTGTCTGTCTGGTTGATTGCATGGGGGATGACTCCGCGATTGTGCAGGCGGCGCGGACAAGTTATGGTGATGGAACACGACGCGTGTCGGACGACCGGACGCTGATTCGGTATCTGCTTCGGCATCGACATACCACGCCGTTCGAGATGGCGGAGGTGAAGCTGATGGTCCGCGTCCCGATGGATTGTTGGCGGCAGTGGATTCGGCATCGGACCGCCTCGGTAAATGAATACTCAACGCGGTATTCCATCGCGATTGACTCCATGCAGACGACCGAGCCGGACGGTTGGCGACTTCAGGCGACCTCGAATCGGCAGGGGAGCGAGGGATTTCTGTCCCTTGAAGACGGAACGTTGTTGACGGAGCTGGAAACGCAATTTCAGCAGTCGGCACGTGCGTGTTATCAGGCGCGGTTGGAACGGGGAATTGCGCGAGAACAGGCGCGGAAAGACTTGCCGTTATCGACGTATACGGAAGCGTACTGGAAGTGCGACTTGCACAATTTGTTGCACTTTTTGCTTCTGCGAATGGAGGGGCACGCGCAACTGGAGATTCGAGAATACGCGACGATTATCGGTGAAGAGATTATTCGCCCACTGTTTCCGCTCACGTGGCAAGCGTTTTTGGACTATCATCTGAACGCGCTCACCCTTTCCGGTCTGGAACGCGGCGTCATTCAGCGACTTACGCAGTCCGGCGAAATACCCGCTTCAAGAGAGATGTTCATGCGTTGTCAAGACCCGTCCTGGAGTGACTTGGCACGGTGTCGGGAACGGGATGAATGCCTCGAAAAGCTGGAAATGCTGGGACTGGTACGCACAGAATAAGGAAAATCATCCCCATGTGAAACGCTCGTAATTCAATCACGTTGCGAAACAAGAGGTCATGTTCTGGAACAAGAAGGAGGAATTTTATGAATCGTTACCGTTTTTTCATGTTTTTCCTCCTCATCTCTGTATGCCTCGTGAGTGTCGGTTGGGCGTGGGAAAATGAGGAGATGGAAGACGCACCGGTGCTGGAGGAAAGAACCTATCTATTTCCCAGTGGTATGCTTCTCGAAGAAATTGAACAAGTATTGCTCATGGTCAACCCAGAAACGTGGGAGGATTTCGGGGGAGATGGGAAAATACGTATTGGACTCAGTATTACGGTATTGCAGACTGCCGACGTACACAGAAACATTCAACATGTCCAGAATCTGATTCAGTCAGGCAATCCACCAGAGACGAAAGCCCGTGCGAAACTAGAAAAAATGCTCGATTCGGTCGTGACGTTACGGTACACGAACGTCGCGTTCCGAACGGTTATCGACGACCTACGGAAACATTTTCGCCTTCCAATTTCTGTAGATAATGAAAAATTGGAGGAATATGGATTTGATGAAGACACGCCTGTCACGCTCTCTGTTGATTCCGCGCCGTTGCGAGATGTGCTGGATATTTGTTGCGCACATTGCTGGGCTGGCTGGTGTGTAAAGGGAGAAACCATTCAGATTGTAGATAGTCTGGACAGCGAAGAGACGATGGAATTGCGAATGTATCATTTGCCGTACGATCGAAATGAGATTGATTCCGTTTTTGAGGCAATCCAGACACACGTCGCGCCTGAATCGTGGGTAGCGAATGCAGGCGTCGGCGACTGCATGTACATTACCAATGCACGAGGCGGTAATCTTCTTGTTGTGCAGACGTATCACATACACCGAGAACTCGAACGTTTTCTGGCGGATTTCTCTCTGGAAAACGAGATGCCGCCAGCGCCAAACACGCCGGATTGGCTTGAGCGACCGATTTCTGTGAAATATCATAATCTTGCGTTTACTGACGTTCTTGCCGACTTGCGGAAACGTCTCGACACACCGATTTCTTGCGTCTGGTTCCCTTATGAGGCACAAGAAAAATGCCCGTTCGACGAGAAAATCTCTTTTTCAGCCAAAAATGTCCCCATTCACACCCTGTTGACACAGCTTCTGGAGCTACTCGGACTGTACTGGCATTATGAGGACGGAACGCTGAAAGTTATGACGGAAGACGAGCATTCGCAAGAATCCGAAAGTCTTGATTGATTTTGACTCGACAAGCCATAAAATCAGATATATTTTATAGGGCGTCTGACATAAACTGTCCGTAACCGTCGAGCATGGGAAAAAACTCTTCCAGCGACATTTTCCTCTTGTGGGAATCTGTCAAAAAAAACTCCGAAATCAAGAGCCGGACTATGTTGCCCGTACTCTTTATTTCGGAGATGAAAATCAAAATTGTTAAAGTTTAATGTTTAATGTTTTCTTACACTACGTTTCCGTCCCCAAATTCCAAGAGAAACAGTCCCAAGAAGCAATAACGCGATGGTGGACGGTTCCGGTACCACATTCGGATCGCGGTATGTCAGGTTCAACTCGCCAGTTGTGAGAAAATTGGAATAATCCCACTCCCAGTTAGAAAGTTCCGGGAAAGAATCAGCCGAAAACGTAAAAGCACCTTCAATTTTGGCATTCGTTCCAATATCCAATAAATCCCACGTCAGCGTTTCTTTATCCTGCGGATTTTCTGGAAGGTCACCCTCAAAATTAATCTTCAAGAGCGCATCGAGCGACAAAATCGCATTCTCCTCAAGGACTAACGAGTCGCTTGTAAGTTGTAATGTATCCCCCCACTTTATCAGCAAAAACGTTCATTTCCAATGTGGGTAATTCCGAAGTTGCAGAAAAAACTTCAACTTCCTTGAGGTTCAGAAAGTCCGTACTGTTACACTCGCGAACCAAGCGTAAAATGGTTCCATTTTCCGGCACGTCACCAAAAGTGAGCAACATTCCTTCTCGCGTATAATCGAAGTATTCCGGGGAAGTCCATAGGAGATTCCCCTCATTTCCGATCGTTCCATCGTAGATTTCAAAATAGAACCCATGCGGATTCTCAGGGTCACTTAGGTCGACAAGTCGCTCATTTTTTCCCGTTTCTCCGTGGAAGTATCGATTATAGAGCTTCACGTTGGTAATTGGAGTCGCCTTGTCCAACTCAACCTGCCACCAGAGGTACTTTCCTCCACCGGTGTGGGTAATATTACTCTCACCATCACCAGACTGAATAATCCCGTCGACCGCTTTACTACTATCGTACTTACTATTATTACTATACGTCGAAATCTGCGAAGTCGCTTGCCCCAGCGCGATGTTTGAACCTAAATCTCTCTGGAGCGCTAAAACCTTCCCCGCCCCAACGGTGAGCGTACGAGTTTTTCCGTCAGCGTTCAATGCACCACGCAGTGTTCCACTGGAAATTGTGGTATTTTCTCGGAAACTTCCAGCCGACAAATTTCCACCAGTCATCGTTACCGGAATAGAAATGTCGCCTGCGACCTGAACGTCAGCATCACCCGAAATGAGGAAATTTGCCGTCAATTTATTATTAGAATCTTGCTTGGTGATTTGTTGAATGGACATCGTTCCACCAGAAATATCAATCGTTCCGGTTACATTGTGCCCCGTATTATTTCCGAATTGGATACTATTAATTTCGGAAACACCACCGGTTTGCGTGATGGTTCCCGAGGAAATGGCTCCCTGTACATGTCCGAGCTGAATGGAACCGGTGGAAATAAATTTTCCTCCCTCCGAGATGTTGAGATTCGCGGTCGTACGAACCCCGAGGAAGAAGTTGGCCTTATTCGTGAACGTTCCTTTGGTGACGTTAATCGTTCCGTCTCCAGTAGAGTTATTTCCGACGTAAAAACTGCCCGACTGAATCGTAAGCACAGCATTCTCCCCGTTCAACTCCAAAAACCCGCTTCCACCGTGTCCAAACATTGTATTTCCGCCGTATGTGTTGAGCGTACCATTCGTTATTTTTAGAGTTCCACTCCAACCGGCTTCTCTTCCAAAAACGAGATTTCCCACAGAATAATTTCCACCATCGGAGATAATTGCGCTCTGCGTCAGAGCTTCCGTTCTGCCAACTTCCGCAACATCATTCCGACCGGGAACCGAGCCGGATGTCCAGTTCACACCAACTCCCCACTCTTTTTCACCTTCTGTGTCGACCAAGTAAACAGTCGCCGCCGTCACCCAACTCGTAGTAACAACGCACAGGACATAAATCATTGAGCGTAAAAAAACAAGATAATTACTCATAAGGAAACCTCTACGTAGAAAAACAACATAAAAACTTTTACATAATGATTATTATACACCAATATTCTTAAAATTGCGAAAAAAAATTCCCTAAAAAATAAAAATTTGTATTTTTCTGAAAAATTTTTACGTAGGTCTTGACGAAACAACCGAATATGAGTATAATTTAAGAGAAAGGTAAAATGTATCATTTTGTATTCGTTTATGTAGATAAATTTTCACAGGACTTTCTGAGAACTCTGCGAAACCTGTGGGCGATTTCATCGTGAGTACATTTTAAATGCCAATCCCCAGAAATAAAGGAGATAAATATGAGTTCAGATATGAAATTAACTCGACGTAATGCATTGGTTGGCGGTTTGGGAATAGCTCTGACAGGTTTCATGGCGAGTGAGGCAGATGCAGCAGAGAAACGTCCGCGACGGAAACGTGAGAAACGGGAAGAACCGTGGAAATACGTCACCCTAGACCCGGCGGTAGCGGCGAAATATGCGTATGAAACGTATGTTCCATGGGGGTGCATGTATGGTGCTCTGAAAGGCGGAATGAAAGCGTACGCGGAAGCGTGTCCCGAAATGGCGGAGACGGTGGAAGCGTTTCCGTTCCTTGCGCTTCGGAGTGGCAAAACAGGTTTCGGTGCACAGGAACAGCTTTGTGGTACGTTAAACGGTGCGGGCATGTTCATGGGGCTTTTCGTGCCTGATTATGGGGAATTGTGCGAGTTGATTAAGAAACTGACCGATTTTTATCTTTCGGAAGCCTTACCGACGTACGTGCCGGAAAATGATAAGTATCCGAATTTCGTAAAGACGATTGCGCCAACGACACAGTGTGGTGACAGTAAAGGAACGTGGCTGGCAGTAGACGAATCGCAGGAACATAAACAGTTGCGTCAAGAACGTTGCATTCGTCTGACTGCGACGGTCATTGGGAAGGCGGTCGAGCTTCTGAACGAATATTTTGCCGCGTTGGAAGCGGAAGAAGAATCGAAAGAATAAAAAGTAGGAAAAGTAAACGATACAGTCGCAGTTAAGAAGTTTTTGAATGTTGTTTTCTCCCCAGCTGCCTCTTCAAAAACTTCCTGATTGCGACTTCATCACTTTTATCTTATTTTTTGTTTTTATAGGGAGAATCAAAATGAAAGTCATTATCATCGGTGGCGTTGCGGCTGGTGCGAGCGCGGCGGCTCGGTTACGGCGACTGGACGAAAACGCGGAAATTATCTTATTGGAAAAAGGAAAGTTTATCTCTTACGCTAATTGCGGATTGCCGTATCATTTAGGCGGAGTGATTCCGGCGCGTGAAAATCTGTTGGTAATGACGGCGGCGAAATTTCAAGGATGGTTCAACATTGACGTTCGGACCGAAAGCGAGGCGATTCGGATTAACCGGGCGGAAAAAATACTCACCATTCGAAACGGCGAGCGGGAATATACGGAAACGTATGATAAACTGCTTCTGACGACGGGTGCCGTCCCGATGGAGTTGAAAACGCCGGGGGACGAAGACGAGAGGATTCACCATCTCTGGACTATCGGCGACATGGATCGGGTCGTGAACACGCTGAAAACGGGAGCGAAAAACACGGTTATCGTCGGCGCTGGGTTCATCGGACTGGAAGTGGCGGAGAATCTGCTGGAACGCGATCTGAACGTGACGATAATTCAGCGCGGAGAACACGTTTTGCCGACGATGGATAAGGAAATGGCGTTGCCATTGGCGCAGGAATTGTTGGCGAGCGGGATTGACCTGAAATTGTCACGGACGGTTGTGGCGTACGAGAAAGATTCAGCTGAAAACGCTATGGAAAATACGGCAGAAAATACGGTAAGAAACGTAACGGAAACGGGAAAAGACACACTTTTTGCGGTGTTGGATAACGGAGAACGGATTCCGGCAGACGTGGTAATCGTGTCGGCAGGAGTGCGCCCAAATTCCATGCTCGCGCAGGCGGCTGGGTTGGAATGTGGACCGCGTGGGCATATCTGCGTGAATGAGTTTCTCCAGACGTCTGACCCAGATATTTATGCGGCTGGTGACGCGGTGGAAATTACAGAACCGATTTTCGGAGGGAAAACGGCCATTCCGTTGGCGGGTCCCGCGAATAAACAGGGAAGAATCGCTGCGGATAATCTGGCGGGCGGGTCAAAAACGTACCACGGAAGTTACGGCGCAAGTGTCGTGAAAGTGGGACGGATGAACGCAGCGTCGGTCGGATTCACGGAAGCTCGGCTACGTGAGATGGGGAAGGATTTCCGGAAAATTTACATTCACCCTTCCTCTTCCGCCTCATATTATCCTGGAGCCGCGCGGTTAGACATTAAGTTACTTTTCGGTGATGACGGAACGATTTACGGCGCACAGGTTGTCGGCACGAAAGGCGTCGATAAACGGATTGACACGATTGCGCAGGCGATGCAGAGCGGTCGAAAAGCTCCGGAACTCGGCGAGTTGGAACTGTCATATGCACCACCGTTTAGCTCAGCGAAAGACCCGGTGAATTTTGCCGGTTTCGTGGCGGAAAATGTTCTTACTGGGCGAAGTGACGTGGTTTATCCTGACACGATTCCCACAGATGCGTGTGTTTTGGACGTGCGAGAGCCAGCAGAAAATGAGTTGGGCACAATTCCCGGAGCGTTAAACATTCGGCTTGCGGATTTACGTGGACGATTGGCGGAACTGGACCGCGAAAAGTTAATTGTCTGTTGCTGTCAGGTCGGACTGCGCGGGTATCTTGCGGAACGGATTCTGAAACAGAACGGTTTCCGTGCCGCGAATCTCTCCGGCGGGTGGCTGACGTGGAAGATGTTTTTTCCCGGTGAGATGAGCGTTTCAAGAAAGACGGAACCGGAAGTAAAAATGGCACTGAATCCGGAAAAGAAAATTGAACCGGAAGTGAAAATGGAGCTGAATCCGGAAAAGAAAATTGAGCCGGCTGTGAAACCGTTGACGGTCGTGGAAACGCTCGACGTGCGGACGTTGCCGTGTCCGGGACCGGTGGTAAAGCTGAAAGAAACGATGGATAAAATGGCGGTCGGGTCAGCGATTCACCTGATGGCGGCGACGACTTTCGAGGAAGATCTGCGTCGATGGGCGAAATCGAGCGGAAATACACTTCTAGACGTGAAACGCGTCGCGGAGTGGATTGAAGTGGACGTCGTGAAAGGAGGCGGTGATGAATCAGGTGCGGGATATGGCGCGGGTGCGGAAACTGCTTCCGATGGTGGAACCTGTTCTGGAAACTGTCCTGTTCCGAAAATGGGAATGAATGCGAGTGGGAACGGCAACGGAAACACGACGGCGATTATTCTGTTTAGTAATGATTTCGATAAGGCGATGGCCGCGATGATTTTGGCGAATGGACTGGTTGCCGCCGGGATGAATGTAGAAATTTTCTTCACATTCTGGGGACTGTCCGTGTTGCGAAAAAATCCGGCTCCGTACCTGCAAAAAACACTCATGGAACGGATGTTTTCGTGGATGTTGCCGAGAGGGGCAGAAAAGCTCGCGCTCTCGAAAATGAACATGCTGGGCATGGGAAGCGCGATGATGAAGAACGTCATGGCGCAGAAGAATGTGCTCACGTTACCGGAGCTGATTCGGTCAGCGCGTGGGGCAGGTGTCCGTTTTATTGCGTGTGATATGGCGATGAGCGTCATGGGGATTACGCGTGAAGAACTCATCGAAATTGATGAAGTGGCGGGTGTCGCGACATTTGCGGAAATCGCGAAAAGAAGCCAGAACACACTATTTATATAAACATAAAAAACCGAAAAACGAGCGACACAGTCGCGTATAAGAGAGTTTTTTGGAGAGAAAAGAGGCAGGGAGAAAACAATTTCTGTAAAAAAACGGATTCTCCCTGTCCCTATTATTATCTCATTTCTGGTATCTTCATTCGATATGGTGAATGATGTTAAGAGGTCTGGATTTTTTCAGAATTTTCTTCGTTTACGTAAGAGTTGTACTTGTATTAGGGTGGGAATGTGTTATAATAGCAGTATTCACCTCGTAAAGGTCACTAGCGTCGCTTACTTTTTGGTTTTTATTTTTTGTTTATGGAGCTTATAGTGAAACCCTGTTATCAGAGTCGTATGATGAAAGCCCTTCGGCGTGAGCCGGTCGACTGTACCCCAATCTGGATGATGCGTCAGGCAGGTCGGTATATGCAGGAATATCGTGAAGTACGCGAAAAAGGGACATTTCTGGAACTCTGTCGGAATCCGGAACGGTGCGCGGAAGTCATGTTGACCGCCGTCGAGAAACTTGGTGTGGACGCCGCGATTATTTTCTCGGATTTGTTGCCGATTCTGCAGGAAATGGGGATGGAGCTGGAGTTTCAGAAAGGTGAAGGACCGGTTATTCATAACGCGATTCTGGATGCTTCGCTCGAGGATAATCTCCGTCCGTTGGAGGATGTAGACGCGTTGGGATATGTTTATGAGACCGTCCGTCTGACACGAGCGGGGCTGAATGAAAATTTGCCGTTAATCGGATTCGCAGGCGCGCCGTTTACGTTGGCAAGTTATGCGATTGAGGGACGTGCAAGTCGGAATTACCTCGGTGTGAAGAAGATGATGTACATGTACCCGGAATCGTGGGACCGGATTATGTCGCGATTGGCGGACGCGCTCGTGGCTTATCTCTCGGCACAGATTGATGCGGGTGCAGATATTGTGCAGTTATTCGACAGCTGGGTCGGGTGTCTTTCTCCGTATGATTATGACCGATACGTGCGGAAGTACTCACAGTCCGTGATTTCACGTGTGAAAGAACACTCACCACAGACACCGTTCATTCATTTTAGCACGGGAAACCCGATGCTCCTACCATCCATTTCCGTAGCAGGCGGAGACTGTATTGGCGCAGACTGGCGAATCGCTCCGGCAGAAGCGTGGAAAATGGTCGGTTTCGATCGTGCATTTCAGGGAAATCTAGACCCTGCGATTTTACTCACGACGCCACAGGAAATTCGTTTTCGCGTTCAGAAAATTCTAAACCAGCTCGGTGACCGTCCAGGACATGTGTTTAATCTCGGTCATGGCGTGTATCCGCAGACACCGGTCGAAAATGCCATCGAGTTGGTAAAAATCGTGCATGAATTGACCGCGAGATAAGATTTATCGAGAAATTTTCGATAAAAACATTTATAACCGACGTACTATAGAATTCCGTTTTTCTATCATTACGCGCGACTGGAAGAATGACTGAAGGCATTACTGGAAGAACCGTCTTTCCAGAAATTTCAAGTGGAATCCGCGTCACCGTAATTTACGTGGAATTCTTTTTACGCAATACAATTTATATCCCTTTCAGAAATCAGTTTTTTGCCGTCCCTTCTCAGTTTCACGGGATAAAATCACTCGGCATAAAATCTGATTCGACCTCCTACCATAAACCAGAAAGAATCCAATGAAAAACAGGAACCATTTTACACGTCGTAATTTCCTGGCACTACTGCCAGCGTCCGCGTTCTGCCTCGCTAACGTTTCTCATTCTGCCATGCTTCAGGCGGAAAACACTTCTGAGATGAATAATACTTCCCAGTTAAACGCCTTCTGTCCCGGTGAGTTGTGGTACGATAATAATAACGTCCCAATTAACGCGCACGGTGGTGGAATGCTGTATCATGAAGGGCGTTATTACTGGTTCGGCGAGCATAAAATTGAAGGCGACGCGGGCAATTACGCACAGGTCGGCGTCCACTGTTATTCCTCAACTGACCTGTATCACTGGCAGGATGAGGGAATCGCGCTGAAAGTCTCCGAGAATCCGAAATCGGACATCGCGAAAGGGTGCATTTTAGAGCGTCCAAAAGTGATTTACTGCGCGAAAACGAAAAAATTCGTTATGTGGTTCCATCTCGAAGTTGGGCAGAATTACTCTTCTGCGCGTAGCGGCGTGGCAGTAGCGGATTCCGTAACTGGACCGTATCGGTTTATCGAGTCGAAACGTATTAACGCCGGTTTCTGGCCCCAGAACGCTCCGGGACAGTTTAAAGAACCGCTACACCCGGAAGAGACGGAATATCTGAAGAAACTCTCCCTCCACGGCGGTCCCGTGCTGGGGTATCCACGCGACATGATTTTCCGTCGGGATTTTTTCGGAGGCCAGATGGCGCGTGATATGACACTTTTCGTGGACGATGATGGAAAAGCGTACCATATTTACTCTTCCGAGGAAAACGGTGTGTTACACGTCGCGCAACTGTCGGACGATTATCTCTCGCATAACGGTTCTTGGGTACGGATTTTTCCGGGTCGGTTCCATGAAGCACCCGCGATTTTCAAGAAAGACGGAAAATATTACCTCTTCTCCTCCGGCTGTACGGGCTGGGCGCCGAATGCCGCACGTGTGTCGGTCGCGGACTCCATCATGGGTGAGTGGAAAGAACTCGGAAATCCCTGTCGCGGCTCGGAAGAAGACAAAAATCTGACGTTCCGCTCGCAGAGTACGTACGTTATTCCCGTTATCGGGAAAGAAAATACGTTTATTTTCATGGCGGACCGCTGGAATCCGAAAAACGCAATTGACGGACGTTATGTCTGGTTACCGATTCAGTTCGACGCGGACGGAACACCATATCTGGAATGGAAAGATTCGTGGAGTTATTAACTTAGTCTCCCCGAACCTAATTATATCGAAAAAGGAAAAAAAGTAAAAGTGTTTTAACGTGGAAACAAAAACCATTAAATCTCCCACAGATCTCACAGATTTTCACAGAAATAAATATTTAAAAATCTATGAATGTCTGTGGAATCTGTGGGAGATTTAAAACCACTGGTTTCCGTAAAATTCGTGGGATATAAAATATTCCGGTTAGGGAAAGCGGCGTGGTGTACTGGAGAAATCGGCGTGGAATTACCGAAAATTTTATAAATTCCTATTCTTTTTTTCGCTACCCCGTCCTTGTCTTTTTTTTCAGGAAAGGTAAACTATATAATTACGTAATCCCTTATCGTTTTATAAGGACGTTTCCAAAATTCGAAAAGAATCAGATTCAGAATCACAGGAGTAAACAGTGTACAGAACTCATACTTGCGGTGAACTTCGTAAAGAAAATGCCGGTCAGATTGTCACGCTTTGCGGGTGGTTGGACCATCAGCGCGACCAGGGCGGGCTTTCATTCATGTGGTTGCGCGACCGTTATGGAATCACGCAGATTACTTTCTCGCCCGAGGCGGGAAATTCACCGGAAGAAGCCGAGGAACTGCTGAAAAAGGCGCGGACTGTCCGTCAGGAATTCGTCATTCAGGTAAAGGGTGAAGTGATTCAGCGTCCGGAAGGTGGCGAGAATAAAGCGTTGGCGACCGGTGAAATTGAAATTCGTCCGCTGGAACTGAACATTCTGAATCGCAGCGACGTGCCGCCGGTTCAGCCGGGGATTCCGGATTTGCCGAGTGAAGAAGTACGTCTTCAGTACCGTTATCTCGACCTGCGCCGTCCGGATATGCAGAAAGCACTGTCTCTGCGTCACCGAATCGTGAAAATCATGCGTGACTACACGGATGAACTCGGTTTTCTGGAAGTGGAAACGCCAATTTTGGGACGTAGCACGCCGGAAGGTGCGCGAGATTATCTGGTTCCGAGCCGTATTCACGCTGGGAAGTTTTACGCATTGCCGCAGTCGCCGCAGTTGTACAAGCAGTTGCTCATGATTGCGGGTTTCGACCGTTACGTGCAGGTGGCACGTTGTTTCCGTGATGAAGACCTCCGCGCGGACCGTCAGCCGGAATTTACGCAGATTGACATGGAAATGTCTTTCGTCTCGATGGACGACGTGATGGGAATGATGGACGGACTGATTGCGCGTCTGGCGAAAGAAGTGCTGGGAATGGAACTTCAGTTGCCGTTACCGAGAATGAGCTACGCGGAAGCGATGGAGCGTTACGGTCACGACGCACCGGACTTGCGGTACGGAATGGAACTGATTGACTTGACCGACTTGGCAAAAGAGTGTGAATTTAGTGTGTTCCGCTCCACTGCCGACGCAGGAAATCGCGTGCGTGCGGTCGTCGCGAAAGGTGCGGCGGATAAGTATTCCCGTAAGGCGATTGACGAGTTGACGACGTGGGCGAAAGAGAATTTCGGCGTAAAAGGTCTTGCGTTCTTTAAGGGCGCGGAAGGTACGCTTCAGGCACCGATTGCGAAATTTTTCGACGCGGATTTCCTCGTGCGTTTCAAGAAACGGCTGGAAATGGAAGATGGAGACGTCGCATTCATCATCGCGGACACGTTCGAAACGAGTTGCCGTGCGCTGAACGGTCTGCGTCGTCGGCTAGCGAAAGAGTTGAAGCTGTATGACCCGAATTCGTTCAGTTTCTCGTGGATTGTGGACTTCCCGATGTTGGAATGGGACGACGAGGAAAACCGTTGGGTGGCGGTGCATCATCCGTTTACCGCGCCGTTGCCGGAGGATGAACATCTTCTGGACACCGACCCGCGTGCATGCCGTGCGGCGGCGTATGACATCGTGATTAACGGTTTCGAGGCGGGTGGCGGTTCCATCCGTATTCACGATAACGCGCTTCAGCAGAAGATTTTCTCGTTGCTGAACATCGACGATGAAACCGCGAAAGACCGTTTCGGCTTCCTGCTCGACGCGCTTCGTTTCGGTGCTCCGCCGCACGGTGGAATCGCGCTGGGATTGGACCGTCTGACGATGATTTTTGCTGGACTGGACAGCATCCGCGACGTGATTGCGTTCCCGAAAACTGCGCGTGCGACCGACCTGATGAGCGGCGCGCCAGGATTGGTGGAGGATAAACAGTTGCACGAGTTGTCGATTAAAGTCGATAAACCAGAGAAGAACCAGTAAAAAAACACAAGAAGCAAGCAAGCGAAGATTGCGATTAAAAGTTTTTTTGGAAGAGGGTTTGGGAGAAACCTATTTTGCAAAAATGGTTTCTCCCACGACCGTTACGACATGACGGGTAGCAAGTTCCTCCCGATTAGGGTGGATACTTGCGTAATGTGTTTAGCTCTGTGAGACGTAAACATTCGTGAGGAGGGAAACATTTTTGCAAAATTGTTTCCCCCTCACACTCC
>JAUNAI010000438.1 GCA_030527705.1 Planctomycetia bacterium
GGAGCGCAAGCAACCGGAGCACAAACTGGACGGCAACGGAGACCACTAAAAAGGTCGCATTTCGGACGCGTAACAACAACGCACGGTGAGCAACTTCCACAAGAGGCTTCCGCAGCAACTCCACAACCACTCTGGGCAAATAACGGAGCTGTCATCATCGCACCCATCATGAAGAGGGTAGAAACAATCGTTTTGGCTTTCATTTAAATTCTCCCTAAATTGATGATCTGATTTTTCTTTCAGTTCCACTTCCATGGAGGCTGTTCATGGATTATGATAAGCGTGGAAGAAAAAATCATCGTGTTTCACTTTGACCGGCAATCATCCTTTATATTGCCCACCTCGTCAAAATGTTGTTCCGGAAAAATACTCTGGGAAGTAGTTCCCCGAAAACATCAATAATATCGGTGTCTGGGCCAACCTTCTTGAGTGAATAATCGGTACAGATTGCACAATCAAACCACCCAAAATCAGCAAATTTTTGGATAAAACAAGAGAGTTAAAATAGAAAAAATATAACGAGGCAGAATAAGCCGTAAACTTTACCTAATCCGCATGCACAAAAAGACGAAATATTAAATTGTAGCGATTATATCGATTTTAACCCTACTCTCAATCCGGCAAATTTTTCGATTTTTTTTGGAGTTTTTACTTTTTTCTGACCATTTCGTCACTTAATCAGGTTGTGTACCACTTGCAATTGATTACGTTTTATTATATGATATAATCTATACAGCCAGACTAGTTCCATTTTAAATCTTAATTTAAATTCCAATTTACACTAGGATTTAAATTCAGATTTATATTGGGATTTAAACTCCGATTTAAATCCCGGATAAATAATAGCCCAAGCAGGTTGTCTTCATGGTCGTGTAACGCTATAAGCGATTCAAGAGGCGTTGGGCATCAATCCGGTTAACCAACTTAAGTATATTCAATCAGGATTTATGCAATGAAGAATCACACATATCTCTCCAATTCTGACTCGTGTGTTATTTCGAGAGAACGTTATCATTTCCAAAAGAGCTCGGTTTCACGATATTTTCCCTTTATTTCATGTCTTTTGGCGTGGATTACCGTTGGCAATTTTCTATTTCTTGCCTCAGTGAATGCCCAGGAACTTCCAGAACTGGACATTTTTCGACCGCAACCGTCCGGCCAGTCGGTTTTAGCGCGTCTTTACCGTGAAAAATCTCCTGCCGTTGTGTATGTTACCGGAATAAATATCGATTCGACGAAAAAGTCTGTAGATGAATTTTTTGTTCCTTCCGAGGAAACGAAAGAAGAACGCACAGTCGGAACTGGTTTTATTATTCATGAGGATGGATATATCATCACGAACGCTCACGCGGTCATGCGCTCCGTCGCTCCGGAAATTGAGTTAATCGACGGACGGCGACTTGGAGCGGAAATTGTGGCGATTGTTCCTGAAGAAGATTTAGCGCTTCTCAAGGTAGAACCGTCGGAGAAGTTAACCGTCGTGAAAGTGGAGCCGGAACCGGAAGTGGTACCGGGGGACACGGTCGTCGCGATTGGTTGCCCGCACGGATTAAAACATACACTGAGTTACGGAATCATCAGCGCCACGAATCGCACGAGTGTTATCACAGACATCCCGGACCTGGTTCTTCGGGGACTACTTCAGACGGATGTTGCGATTAATCCGGGAAGTTCCGGTGGTCCGTGGTTTAACCTGTATGGAAACGTTATCGGCGTAACGGTCTCAAAACGTGGCGATTCTGATAACATTGCTTTCGGAATCTCGCTGGAAACGATTCAGTATCAGTTTCCCCGTATGCTTCATCGGGTGGCGACAAGTCGTTGGAACTTGCCGTTCCGGGTAATTGGAACACGGAGAAATGACGTGCATCGCGCTCGGTTAAGCGAGTTAAATACGGAATTCGCGAAACACTGGAATCTTGCAGAAGGAGACACTATTTGCGCAGTAAATGGTCAGGAAATTCGGAATCCGATTGATTTTTATACGGCCCTACTCTCGCAAAAAACAGGAGATACCGTTCAGTTCACCGTGCGTCGCGCTACGCCGAATGCGACCGTCGAGGGAGAAACGCTCTCCTGTGAATGGACGCTGACGGCCCGTGACCAGAGTCATACGGCAGAAAAAATTGCGAAACGCCTTCCCATTCGTGTCCGGACGCTGACGGAAGAAGAATGTGACCGATTTAACCTCCGGGTCCATACGGGTTTAATGATTGAAGAAATCGACGCAACGAAATTCCAGAACCTGAATTATATTCCACGTTCAGGAGATGTCTTGGCGCGCGTGAATTGTGAACGTCCGAAAACGCCAGAACATCTTGCGGAAATTCTGGATAATATTTCTGAGAAACTCCCATTAAATCTGGTGATTCTTCGCCTCGATACGCAGGACGGAAACACCTCCTACACGCGAATTGATATAAATAACTGGAAAGAGAAATAAACGCGCGTTTTATAATAAAAACGGATGTTTTATTGTGTCCTATTTTTTAAGAAAGAGAAATTATGAAAAAATCCCCTACTAATGTAAATTCTCCCGCCCAGGTCTCTCGCCGTACATTCTGCGGAGCCGCTGCGGGAAGCCTGTTCGTCATGGCGTTTCCCATGATGGTGACAAGCGGGAATCTGAACGCTGCCGAAAACGGTGAA
>JAUNAI010000082.1 GCA_030527705.1 Planctomycetia bacterium
GCGCTGGCGGAATAAATAATGGTTGTGAATGTTTGTTTTTTGCCAGAAAAGGAGGAAGCTATGAGAAAATTCGTATTGACGCTGTTATTTTTCGTCTTTTCCGTGTTTTTCGTGTTTTGGGGAATGGCGCAATTTTCCTTCGCGTCGGGGACGGAAAGGATTCTCGATGCGGAAAAACTGGAGGTGTTTCGGGGTAAAAAAGGAACGAACGACGCGGTGAATGTCGATTTAATCGTCTCTCCGAAACAACTTTCTTTCGGCGACGTGCTTTATCTTGGTCTTCGAATCACGAACGTGAGCGACAACGCCCGAATTCGCGTGAAAAATCGTCTATTTTACGAGTTATTCCGCCTGAAAAAGTGCACTTTTCGCTCTCCGGGAACGAAAACGGTTTTCGTGTGGGAAGCGCCAGAGTTTAAGCTAATTTCTCCACCTGAAAATATGGGGTATACGCCGGGAACGCCGATGGAGTCTTTCGGGGATCTTGAGCCGAGCGAGGAAAGTTGGAGCGGGCTGGAAAGGTTGGAATTTCCGTCCGTTCACGACTGGAAACACCCATTTTGGCAGGAAATGGCAAGTTTAGTGAAGCGCGAACCGCAAAAAATCGAGCTGGAAGTGGAATATGAGACGTACTGGAAAGCGACTTCGACGTACAAAACGGAAATTATGTTGCGCGATTGCTCGCCGAAACAGTGGGAATTGCTGGAATGTTGGGCGCAAGTCCCTTATGAAGAGTACGAAATGACGCCGGAAACGCGGATAAATCTTCTTCGCCGTCGGCTTTATCTCGGAATTGAGGCGGGAGGACGACACTGGCAGTATGCCACGATTCGCGGGGGACTTTCCAAGCCGTCGCCGGAGGGATTACCCAAGACGGTCGTAGGTTGGAAACGGCTGGAGGAGATGCTCGCAGAAGGGACGCTCCGCGACGAAATCACATTTACGCGGATGTTCCTAGAGTATCTGGAAACGTGCGCGACGATGAAAACAGAGACCGAATGGGAAAAAGAGCTTCAACCAATGAATGAGTGGTTACAGAAATTACCGCAGATTCAGCGTTACGCGATGTTACGCCAATTTTCCCGGAAGGCGGACGTGGGCTACTATCTGCCGCCACTGGAATATCTGAAGGAAGAAGAGGCGGAATTCGAAAAGAGAATGGAAATTGACCTAATTCCCGCCCGCGCATTTTACCGATTTTTTGTCCCATTTAACCCACCGTCGTGGGAGAAACGGCTGAAAAAGAAGGAGCAGGAGAAGGAAAGTTAGGAAAAAATGGGCGGTTAATTGATTTTGAGTAAATCAGCGCGGGAAGTTACCGATTCCACTTGAAATTTTAGGGAAGGACGATGCTTTCGGTAGTCGTTTTCGCAATGCAAAATAACGGAGAAATGTAATTTTATCGTGCCTCGGAGATAAGATTTCTTGCGAGTTGAAGATTGAAAGGGGAATGTGATGAAACTGAACTGGTTGGCGTGTGGTGTGATTGGGTGCGTCTTTTCTCTTGTGTCGAGTTGCTGGGGTGAGGAGAATGTGACCATTTTGGAGGCGGAGACGAAAGCTGGCGTGACGGTTCAGCTGGAAGTTTATCCGAAATGTTTAATGTACGGCGATTCGCTCTTTTGCGCGACTTCTTTAGCCAACGAAACGGAAACAGAGAAGTTGCTGAAGCGCGATGAGGCGCGGAAAGTGCGGATTCGGTGTCATTTGTCAGGGGAAGAGCCTGCCATGTACGAATATCTTCACCAAAAGAAGGCGGTTGAGGAAGAGTTGGTTAACTTTACGCCAATGATGATAGGTGAATTTTTCATGTTGCGTGAATTTTGTCGGGTGTTGCCTGTGCCGCGACTGGGGGACTGGGAAAATCCGTTCTGGCAAAATGTGCGAGAAATACTGAAAAATACGGAGGAAATCGAGCTTCAGTTTGAGATTACGTTTCTGGATTCCGAGGATAAAACGGTGGTGGAATTTCAGTTTCCGATTACGTTGAAAGCACGACCCGATCGGGAAATGGAGTGGATTCGTGCTTGGTTCGAGACGACGCCGGAGAAGGTTTTAGCGGGTGGAGAGCGTCCGTATAAAAGCGCATTATTCGAGGAATGGGAATATTTTATCGAGATAAACGGCGCGGATTTTTATCCGTGGGGAATTGTGGCGGGTGAAATGCCGTCCGGGGCGGGAATTCCGAAAACGCTCATTGGTTGGAGAAATCTGGAGAAAATGCTCTCGCCCGGCACGTTACGAGATCAGGTTTCCATGACGCGGCGAGTGATTGAAACGCTCGAAAATCCAGAAACCGGCTTAAATCCTGGAGCGGGCGCGATTGGTCGAGGGAGTTACGGCGTTGCGGAGTTGAAAGAGTGGTTGGCGACGTTGCCGAATGTGGAGCGTAGAGGGTTGGTTTCGGAGTGGTACGCTTCTCGAATATATAATCGGAATATGTTGAGTTACCTGCGAAACGCTACGATTCCGTCGCCGGAGCTGATGGAGTATCTGTACGATGATTATTTTTATTCAATCGCGCAGAAAATAGATGCGGCGAATGAGGTTCTTGCTCGTTATCGCTTGCTCTATCTTCGGTTAATTCAGAGCGAAGAACGTCAGCAACGCGATGAAAAGGCTTTTCTGATCATGCTCCAAAAAAGATTAAAGGGTGAGACCATTGAAGATGAATGATTTTTGAGATATTTAACCGGAAATGAGGAAAATCACGATGAAAATGCGAAAATATATTCAGATTGTGGGATTCGTGTTGTCGCTGATTTCTACAGGAACGATTTTTGCGGAGGATTACTCTCCTAATCCGTATTTTCCGGAAGTGAATAAGCGGATAATTAAGGCGAAAGAAGTCGTTAAGGATAATATGGCGACGCTGACGTTTCGTTATGACGATTGGATTGTTGAGCGTATTGAACTTTACCCTGCGGAACCGGCGGCTGGGGAAGTGGTTTATGTTGTTTCTTATTGGGAAAACATATCGCAGGAAACGATTCCAGTTTGTAATCTGTGGGGTGGTTTTTTCAAAAAATTTCCTAAAGGAACATACGGATTTGCAAATTATTTTGGTTCGGGTACCAGCGCGTTTAAAGTTCCGATGAAGCCGTTAAAACCCGGTGAAAAGCGACTTCGTTGGTTTTTTATGGATCAACATTTTCTCGGAAAGGAGTATTCTGATGGGAATCTGTCGTGGGAGTGGGAATTTCCGCAAGAATCGCAGTATTCCATACTTTATAGACGAGATATCTTGAATGGGTATCCATTTTCTTATTCTGGCGTACGTTATGGTGATAGATATTATATTGATAATACGATTTGTAAAGGAGAAAAAGAGGACGTTCGTGAGTTTAAAAACACCTATAATCGCTATACGGGGAGAATTTTGGAGGAGTTGCCACTTATTGAAAAGTGGTGTACAACCGCCTCGGATAATGTGTATGATGGGTACATTAATAATTTTATGCCGGGAGGGGATGAAAATCTGTTGAAGAATCCGTCGACAGCCAGAGATGAAATTCAATTAACCCGGCTGATTTATGAGTTTATTGATTCTTCGGAGACGGAGGAAGATGCGAAAATAGAGGCGGTGGTAGATTTTGTGGAATCGAAACCGTGGGCGCAGAAATTTGTCATGACGCATCGATTATATCGGGTTGGGGAGGATTTTGAGCGGTTTTATCGCGCTAGATGGAATAAATTTGATTTGCCGAAAGGTGTGGAGAAACTAAAAAAACTTGAAACGCGCCTGTGTCAGGTCCGCGAAAAGATGATGGTGAAATGATTTTTGGAGATTACATGTTAATTCCATATTAAATTTCGTAAGTTGGAAATTGAAAGGAGAACATGATGAAACTGAACTGGTTGGTGTTTGGTGTGATTGGGAGTGTCCTTTCTCTTGTGTCGAGTTGCTGAGGTGAGGAGAATGTGACCGTTTCGGAGGTGGAGACGAAAGCTGGATTACGGATGCAGGTGGAGGTATAGCCGCGAGAAATTCAGCTTGGAGATACCATTTATTTTGGCGTGACCGTGCAAAATACGTCCGGGAATGATGTGTATATTGGAAAAGTGTATGATAGAACCTTGAATCAGTGGGTGTTGGCAGTGAACGGGAAATCGGTCTGGCCAGTCACTCATGAGGATTTTTTCACGTGTTGGAGTTTTCGGGACTTTTGGTGGCGTCATTTAGCGCGAACGTCTGTTGATAATATAGATGAAATTGCTGGTGCGAATTGGGTGGAGTGCGAATTGGCGAAACCGACTCCAGAAACGCCGACGGATGAAAAATATCAAAATGTGTTGGAATTTTACCCGATTGACCAGCAGAGAAGTGAGGTGGGATATCCGATGGATTTCTTTAAGTCGAATACGCTGGCAGATGGCGCAAAAGTTGTATGTCTCGCGGATTCCACTGAATTTCCACCGCTGGAAGACTGGAATCATCCGTTTTGGTATAGTTTGCGAGAAAACATGCCGTCCGAAGGGGTAGATGTTCGGATTCGATTCCGTTTTCCGAATCCGTGCGCTGTAAATGAAGAAATCCCGGTTGAAACTGTTGTGCGAATTAAACCTCGTTGCGAGGAGGAGATAAAACAGATTCGTAGCTGGTATCACAGTACGCCGGAAGAGTTTTTCCCTAAAGAACAATTTTCGATGAAATCGTGGTTACAGAGTTCTATTATCGACACGAATCCGAATCCGAAACGAAATCGGCGTTATCTCTTGAAACGGCTTTCAGTTGAGGAAGTGGCGGAACCGTGGGGATATCCGATAACGATTTCTGGAAAAAAAGGAGAAAATATAGAGGTTATGCCGTGGTTTTTTATGCGTATTGGAAATCGAAAACTGTTTGGGAGTGGCGTGCCGAAAGATTTGACGGGGTGGCGGAGGCTCGAAGAATCATGGACACCCGGCACAATGCGCGACGAAATGAAAATGACGCGATTTCTGATAGAAATTTGTGAAACGGAAGCGAATCACCTAAAATTACATAATGGACGGTTAACCGGTCATTGAGGGCAGGAAGTTGGTAAGGCCGATGGAAGAATGGTTAAATTCGTTGCCGGATATTCAGAGATATGTTCTGATTCTGACATTGAGAAATCGGTTCTATAATCAGAATTATGAGAAATTTTTCATTGGAGAAATTCCAGGTGTGAAAAACATTCTGAGATATTTTAATAACCCTAATAATCAGGAGGCTCCGGATTGGTAAAGCGGATTTATGTAAGTTTTAGGTTTTATACCTGAGGCGAATTGGAATGTATGATTGGTATAAAACAAAAAAAGCGATACTCCGTGAAAAAGTATCGCTTTTCAGGTTTTTTGACAACGACGGGAATTTTTAGTCTGCGACAGTCAAAAATGACTTAAAACAGGTAAAAATCGCCACCAGTCGGGGCGTAACACCATGAGAAAACGCTCATCGGCGGTCGTCGTCCTAGGAATCGACGTTACATCATTCTCCAACATACGGAAGGAGAGCCATGAAACGGGCGCGTTTGACGGCAGCCGTAACAGCATGCTGACTCGCGGCGGAGCAACCACTCTTACGACGGCTGAGAATTTTGCCCTGGCGATTCGTCAGTTTTTTCAACAATTCAACGTCTTTATAATCGACGTAGAGCGGACGAGGCAGCTTGCCATCAACAGCGATCGGGTCTTTTTTCTTCGTATGAACCTTGGCCTTCGCGCGTTTACGGAACGGAGCAGCACCCTTCTTGCCCTTCTTGTTAAATCCACCAGCTCGTGACATTTCACAACCTTTCAGTTAAATAATTCGATTGGTCCATCTACATAATGAGACACTATTAAAGTACCAATTATAACGATTTCTGGATTTTTCGCAAGGGGGACATGCTCAAATTTTTAAATTTTTCAGGAACACTTGACAGAAATCCTTTCATGAGTAAAATGGAGAAGAGATGAATTTCGATGTTCAATCATTATGGACTCAATTAAATTTTTATGAGAAACAATTATTGTTTAATAAGAAAATGTGGAGCAAGTCGCCTTTTATAAAATAAAAGATTTTTGAAACGGAGTAAAGTGGGTTTTTAGGCTAAACACATTACGCAAGATTCCACCCTATCGGGAGGAACTTGCTACCCGTAAAGACGGAGCCGCCGTGGGGAGACAACATTTTGAATGTTGTTTTCTCCCCAGATCCCTCTTTCAAAAACTTCTTGATCGCGACTACGTCGCAGGTTTTTATTTAGTATTTATATAAGGAATAAACATGAAAACGTGGGTAGGGATTGTTGGTGTGGTACTCGCTGTCGGTGTGTGGTGTGGAATCGAGAATCATGTATGTGCTGAGAGTTTCGCAGGTGAGAGAGGAACCTTTTACGCTATCGATTACGGTCCGTCGGTAACTCCCGGCGAGCTGGTTTACGGCGCGAAATGGAGAATGTGGATTCCTGACGGTCCGAAAACGTTACGTGGAGTGATTCTTCATCAGCATGGGTGCGGCGACGGGTCGGCGAAACCGGGACATACGGGCGTGGAGGACTGGCACTGGCAGGCGTTGGCGAGGAAATTTGATTGCGCACTCATGGCGGTTTCCTATCAGCAGACCGGCGCGTGCGAACTGTGGTGTGACCCGCGGAATGGTTCCGAAAAAAGTTTCCAGAATGCGCTGGCGGATTTCGCGAAAGAGAGTGGACACCCGGAATTAACCGTCGTTCCGTGGGCGATTTGGGGACATTCTGGTGGCGGTCACTGGACGGCGAGTATGGTGCAACTCTATCCGGAGCGCGTTCTGGCGGCGTGGTGTCGGTCCGGGCACCCGAACACGGTGGGGAATATTTTCGATGAACTTCCGCTCGGCGAAAAAATCGTGGACGTGCCGATGATTCTGAATTTGGGCGTGCGCGAGAAGACGGAGTTCCGGAAAATCTGGGATGAAGGTTTTCCATACGTTCAGAAAATGCGGGAAAATAATGCGAAAATCGCGATTTTCATGGACCCCAAAACGGGACACTGTTGCGGTGATTCACGGTATCCGGCGATTCGGTTTTTTGAAATCTGTCTCACTGCGCGACTTCCAGAAACGGTGGGAAGCGCGGAAATGAAGCCGATGACGGATGGTGTGGAAGTTTCAGCGGAGGAAATCTGGGCGGAATATCAGAAGAATCCGGAAATTGGTGAAAATAATGAGAAATTACTGGTCGGCGAGAAGCTGAAACCGTTTTTGACGGAGGGATTTTGGTTGCCGAGTGCGGATTTTGTGGGTTACTGGGGAAGTTATCAGCTCGACGGAAAACCGTGTGATAAGAGTGCGCCAGAGAAACCGTTCTGCGTGAAAAAAAGCGTGAACGCGGAGGGAAAAACGGAAATTTCGTGGGAAGCAGACGCGGATTTAGAGAGCGGGTTGGCAAGTTTCATTATTGAGGCGGATGGAGTTGAAATTGGGCGCGCGACGGGCGGAAAACACAGTGTAGGTTTCCCGGTTTATCAGGGATTAATGTATAGTGACACGCCGTGCCAGCCGGTTTCGGTGCGGAAATTCGTTATGCCGGAAAACGTGAAGGTGAGTGATTCTACGCGCTTCTCCGTTCGGAGCGTGAATGTCTGTGGGCTGGTCTCTGAGGCGGGAAAGGAAGGAGAATAAATCAGAGGTGAATTTATAGAGAATCCGTAATTAGGGACTGGCAACTCAACGAATCCCACATTATGGAGTGTTCTGCTCTTCCATTACGGGCTCAATTCGGAAAAAATAATGTAAAAATTTGAGAAAAATGCCGAAAAAAAGAGAAAAGGGGCGATTTTTGCGAAAAATGAGCGTGTCGCCCCCTTTTCATTTTGTGAAAAAAAGAGTATGATAGAGTAAAGAAATTCTGGAAGTACTATAATTGGAGGAAAAGGAATGAATCCTGCTGACTGGAACGCTCAGGAACGAGAAGCCGTTGAGATTGCGCTGGGGTATTTAAATTTTTCGTCTGGTGATCCGGCAACGAAATTTCTTGCTGCGCTGAATATGATGTGCGCTCGTCTGGAGGTGGAGAAGGACGCGGCAGATAATGAGAATAAGACACCAGCTTGGCGGCGACTTGGGGAAGCACTATGGAATTATCTGAAATTCGTGCAGCCAACATCGGAAGTATTTTCACAGGATTTACAGGTTCGGCGTGCGTTGCTGTTCGGTTTTCGATATTTTTTCCCCCAGTATCGTGTCTGGCATAAGGATTTATTATTTCATCTCGATGATGATACACTTTTTAATGCGTTTTCGATTGGTCAGGCTTTTTATGCAATTCTGGCAGAGCGCGCGTATGAGACGATTCCGGAAAATGAAGTGGATATTCCGTCCGGCGCGGTGTTTTTAGAGGGGAAAGGGGAAATCACGCCGGAAATTCAGGGTGCGGTGGAACGGGTTATCGCGCGGTATGATGATTTTATCGGTTATCGGCCGATTCCGGTCTTGCGATCACGTCAGAAAATGCAGCCATATCGGCATGAGTGGTTACATGCTGTCCCGCTCTATGTGAAAGGTGCGGGAGTTGTGCATGGTCCATATACAAAAATGGTGACAAAAACGCTAGAAATTCTCCAAAATACAGATGAGTTTCTGCTTTCGGAGGCGATGTTCGATTTTGAACGGTTGGAAGAGTTGACGTTCGATCCGCGTGCGCTGGATTTTGAGCATCCAGTAAATCGGCGATTAAATTACCATTTCGGAAGTTGGGATCCGTTACATATTACGAATAAAGGATATTTTGACCGATTCGTGCTGATTCGGTCGACGATTCTGTCGATTTTTTCACGTGTAAATAGTGAACTGTGTAAAGAACATGGAATTTCGCGGGAAGAGTTAGAATTTGAAGCGTCGGCAGTGCTGGCAGGGACACTGTTGATGGGTTCTGCTGTGAGCGGCTGGGGACCAGGTGCGCGGACGTCGGAGGATACTTTTGCATCGTTGTTGCCGAAAGTGGCAAAAATAAGGGATACGTTCTATCAGAATCTGATGGGGAAGGTGCCTGAACCACATGCGGGAAGATTACGTGAGGAAGAGGAGACGTTACACCAGCCATTTGCTGCCGCAAGACAGTATTTTAATCGGAAATTAGCGAAACAGCGTGCGGAACAGTATCAGAATGTCCAGTTGGGGCGGCTTTATGCGTGGATGGGATACTCGGACGCTTCGAATGAGATGGTCATGAAAGTGAATGTGCCGTCTACGAGAATGCGATGTGAAATTGATTGTCTGTTGACGCAGTCACATTTATTAATTGACCGAGATGCGGTAAAAGAAGCGATTCCAAAATTGTACAGAATCGAAGAAATTCTTCATGAGGGAATCGAGTGTGGTGCCTTTCTGGACCCATGGTATATGATGGGCTTCGATGGACAGTTTCCGCTCTCCATGTCGGTCGAGGATTCTACACAGGATCAGCGTGTGGATGAAATGACTGCGTTGATAGGTTCTATCTTGGCACTGTATTCCCGTATTTTGAAAGAAACAGCCGCGAAAGGGATGGAGAAAGAACAGAATGAGCTAATGTTCCGTATGCAGCAGATTACGGAATGGTGGGACCAGTTCGGTTCGCTGAATCTGTCGGAAATTAATAGTATCTCGGGCGTGGAGACGTATGAATCGATTCAGTTGGTTGTAACGGCGTTAAAAGCATGGTATGAAGGTGGAACGGCTGCGGGAGATATTGCGTTCTGGAGGCCAAGAGTCGCGGATTTCAGTTCGCCGAAAGCATATACGCTCCTGATAGAGGCACTGTTGGACCAGAAAGACCCGATCGCCTCGATGGCGTTACTGGTGAATTGGCTGAGTCAGTCGGAATTACTGAAGTTGGATGACGGGGATTACTCTTTCCACCCGTTAGCGTTGCGGTGGATGGAGGATATTTGGTATCCGCCGACGAAAGAACAGCGTGTGTTGTGCCGACGTGGGGATAAATTGCAGGATAACTGGAAATTGGCACAGCGTTTTGTCGATTTAGTGGAGGCGAACGCGGATGTGTATGGCGTCGCGCCGTCGTTGGAACTGGAATCGGCTAAAAAGAGTAATGAAAAAAGCGACGGAAAGAAAAAAGGTAGGAATTCTAGAGGGGATTTGGACGCGGAAGGTGGAGGAATTGGAGAGAATGGTGGAGATGGAGGATTTGATGAGTTTAGTGAGTTCGGAGATTTTAAGGAGGAATTTGAAGAAGAATCCCTAGATGATCTGTTTAATGCAGCATGGCAGGATGTGACGTATCACGACTCAACGGACGACGGTGTGGACGGCTCCATGATGGATGGTGAGGCGTTACGGCACTCCATGGAAGATTTTCCGTTGACGTCGGAGATGGAGCGGATTTCGGATCGGTTACTGTTTATTATTACGCAGGCGCGACTGTGGAAAATGGCGTCGGTTTTTTCGATTCCGTTTGCGAAAGAACATCCAGAACGAGCGGAAGTGCTGGAAGGTTGGAGTACGCAGGCGGAGGCTCATCTGAGTGGATTACATAAGTTGATCGCGGATGTGAAGAAGTTCGAGGTAGAGAAGCCGGACTTTACACGACCGATTGCGATGATGGAGTACGAAAAACAGTTGGGAATGAAATTTGCGCTGTTAGAACGGTTAATCGCGACATGTAGTGAATTGATGGACGCTCAGCGATTGATGAGAATCGCGGATGTGGAAAATCGGATTTTGGAAGTTGATACATGGGAAAATGCGACGCGGTGTATCATTCAGTCGCTGATTTGTGGTGATTCTCAACGCGTAAGAATGATTTGGGAACCGGCGATGAACCTGCTGGCACAGGAACCGATTCTGTATGAGCCGATTGAACGGGGTGGAGACCCAATTCGGATGATTCGGATTCGGAATATTTTGACGGTGATTCAGCGACTACTAGTAAATCTGCCGATTCAGGGATTACTGTCGGAAACGTATCGTGTGTTAACGATTGTTCAGCAGATGGAACGGGAACATCCGATCGGGACACGGGCAATTACGCGGTATGACGCACTTTTTGACCTCGGAAGTAAGGGAATTTTCAGGTCGATTCTACGGAGCGCTAGTAAACCGGGACGGCAGAAGTGGAGTCCAAAAACATTGATTCCGCTGTTGGACGGGATGATGGAAATTTTGCTTAAAAACTGGATTTCACACAGTCATGGAATTCGGATTTCGACCATGGACGCATTTCAGGACCCACGTGAATGGAATGGATTGAAGGATTTCATTCAGAAATATGGGGAGGATTTATTCGCGTCGGTGCACATGAATTACTCTAACTTGCAGGCGATTCATCATGAAGGGGTGACTGCATGGTTACAGTCGCTGGAGGAAAATTGTAATCTGAATGAGAATACGTTCTTCGGTGAAGAGAATTTACAGGGTGAGAAGCTGATTCGGGACCTACAGGCGAAAAAATATCCGATTTTTCGTGCGGAACGGTTTTTGGAAGCGATTGTCGAGACGTTAATTGAGCGTTATGGTCAGTTTATTGATTATAGTACGACGACTACGCAGTCGGATGATGGAAGTAAACTGTATATGTTACTTGATTTTCTCCGGCTTTTAGCACAGTATGACCGATTAGCGTGGGATATGCGACCATTTATTAATGCGCACCGCGAGATGGTTTATGAGAAGAATTACGACGTGGCGGATTCATGGTATGAGTGCGTTATGGACCGTTCCGGGTATCAGGCGAAAAGTTTTATCCGTCGGTATCGGAAATTGTGTCTGAAATATGGAATGACGATTAAAACCGTTGGTGACCGTCTTGAGGAACGGATGGTGAAGCCGATGGCGATTAATAAATTGTGTGCATTGCTTGTACCAGCCATTCAGGAAGCGAAATCGGGTGGGGAAACGCCGTCATTTACACGATTTTTAGAGCTGGTGCGTGATTTTACTGCCGTACCGTCCGGGACTGGTTATGAACCACCGAGTTGGCTGGAGGAAATCGAAAATGAAATTAATCGGTATCGAAATCGTTCGGAAGAAGATGACGAGATGCTCGATTTAAAGGATTTTATTCCGCAGAATCTGTTAAAGCAGAAGGAAATTAAAGATGTGATTGCAGAGTTAAGCCGTGATTCAGCGTCGTCCCACGGGAAAATGCTCCGTTTGCGTTCCATTTCATCTAAAATAAGAGATCTGGATATGGAGGAGATGGACGATTCCATTCAGGGCGTGATTAATGGGAAAGTGTTGAACATTAGCGATCTGGAACAGTTTTTGCGGGAAAAATTACGGTTACAGCACGGAAATAATGGGTCGGAAGATGACCCGGAAGATGAATATTCTGATTTTATGGATGATAGTCCAGAGAATGAAGAACGTGAAGATGATGAGTTCAGAAAATTGTTTGAATAGGAACCCACTATGAAAAAGATGGTTTTGGGCTGGTTGGCCACACTCGCCTGTGCTTTTGGTTTTGGAATGAATTTTGCGCAGGCAGCAGAGTTCGCAGATCGGTATAATGAACTGGAAAAATGCACGTGGACGTCGGAAAATGGCACGTTGCTGTATCGGAAATACTCGCCGGAAGTGAAGGATGGTGAGAAATATCCGCTCGTGATTTTCCTGCATGGTGCGGGTGAACGTGGGGATAATAATATTAGTCAGGTTGCGGGACAGGATGCGTTTTTGAATCTGATTTTCAGTGAAGAAGGAGCGAAATATCCGGCTTTTCTGATTGCACCGCAGTGCCCGAATGGGAAAAAATGGTGTGAAGTGGATTGGGGAAAAGCTGACGGTCATGATACGCCGGCAACTGCGTCTTATGGAATGACACTGGTTCACGAATTACTTCAGGATATGAAGAAAAACTTGCCGATTGACCCGAATCGGATTTACGTGACGGGTATTTCCATGGGTGGTTACGGAACGTTTGACTTCCTGGTACGTTATCCGTCGGAAATTGCGGCGGCGATTCCGATTTGTGGAGGCGCGGACAACGAAAAGTTGGCGTCCATGCCGGAATTGCGTAAAGTGCCGGTCTGGATTTTCCACGGCGGGGCGGATTTTGTCGTGAAAACGCAGCGTAGCCGAAATGCGTATAAAGCACTTCAGGAAAATAAATGCGACGTGCAGTACACGGAATTCCCTGGTGTCGGTCACGGAAGTTGGGGACCGGCGTACCATACGAAAGGTCTTGCGGATTGGTTGTTCTCGCAGAGCCGTGCGGGAAAATAACGGAAAAAGGTTAGAAATAAAACGAAAAATATGATTCCCTACATTCAAATTGCTCGACCAGACCATTGGTTTAAGAACGTTTTCATGCTTGCAGGAGTGGTGGTTGCTCTGTATTATCGACCGGAAGTGTTTCGGGATGGAGCGCAGTTGCTCGCAGTGGCGCAGACGATTCTGATTGGGCTGGCGTCGGTCTGTCTGATTGTGTCGAGTAATTACGTCATTAACGAGATTCTGGACGCGCCGACAGATCGGAATCACCCGTCGAAATACCTTCGGCCGATTCCGTCGGGGAAGGTGAAACTTCCGTTGGCGTATGCGGAGTGGATTTTGCTCGGAGTAGCGGGGCTGGCGGTTGCGTGGGGAATCAATTTTCCGTTTTTTGTCTCGGGTGCCGCGCTGTTGGTGATGGGGTGTCTGTATAATATTCCGCCGATTCGCACGAAAGAGTGGATTTATATCGACGTTTTGAGTGAATCGGTCAATAATCCGCTACGGTTATTACTGGGCTGGTATCTGATTTTGCCACATCAGGTTCCGCCACTGTCGCTGTTGATTTCGTACTGGATGATTGGTGCGTTTTTCATGGCGACGAAACGTTTTGCGGAGTATCGGTGGATTAATAACCCGGAACAGGCTGCGTCATATCGCCGTTCGTTTCGATATTACACAGAGGAAAATCTGTTGGTGAGTATGTTCATCTACTCGATTGCCAGCGCGTTGTTCCTCGGCGTGTTTATTGTGCGTTATCGGTTGGAGTTGATTCTAAGCATTCCGCTTCTTGCTGGTTTTTACGGTTATTATCTTTACGTCGGGCTGAAACCGAACAGCGCGGTACAGAATCCGGAACACCTTTACCGTGAGCGTGGATTGATGATTTACCTGATTCTCTGCGTCGTGGTCTGTATGGGACTGATGTTCTGGGACTTTCCGTTCCTGTATGAATATTTTAACGTCTCCACGACGGAGATAGAAACACTGTGGCAATTTCCGTGAGTTGAGAGACTTTTGAGGACCACTGGTTAATTGGGAGGCGACGTGTCGCGCGTCACGAAAGTGGCGAAAAACGCAAATTTTAGCCTAAAAAGTATCCCTGAATTACCGATTTCAGACTAAAATTGACACTTTAAGGCGTATCATAGCGACGCGAGACGCGCCACCTCCCAATCAATCAGTGTCTTCTTAAGAATTTTAGAAATTTTTCTTTTTTTAAAATTTTTACCAAAAAA
>JAUNAI010000083.1:0-6789 GCA_030527705.1 Planctomycetia bacterium
ATGATGACGATGACGACGCGGATGCGGATGCTGACGCTGGCGATGACGACGCGGACGCGGACTTGGATGCTGACGCTGGTGACGACGATGATGACGACACTGCGGTAGAAGCTCCAGAAGAAGCGGAAGAAGATCTTTTTGACTAATAAGGGACTCAAAATAGGTTCAATAATATGAATTCTTTTGAGAAAATAGCTGCGATTCACAGCTCGATGAGTCGCGGCTTTTTTGTTGTGAGTGGTGGTGGCAGTGGTGTCCTTTCCCGTCTCTTGACGGTTCCGGGCGCCTCACAGACAGTCCTTGGTGCAGAAATTCCGTATAGTTGCGAGGCGATGGCCGACTTTCTAAGAATGAAGCCGGAAAATTGTTGTAGTGAACCAGCTGCGCGACGGATGGCGGTTACAGCTTGGCGTAAGGCGGAACAGTATGCGAAAACGGCATGTGAAACGGAGCTGACTCCGGAAATGGAAGAGAACATTTTCGGTTTCGCCCTGACAGCGACTCTAGCGACGACGCGGGAACATCGTGGAGAACACCGTGCGTTTTTAGCGTTTCAGACGAGAAGTCGGACGATTTCATACACGTTAGAGCTGAAAAAAGGAGAGCTGGACCGTGCGGCAGAAGAAACGCTGGTTGCGGACTGGGCGTTGGACCGAATCGCGGAGTTCTGTGGAGTGATTCCTGCGACAGAGAAGCCGACACGGACTTTTCAGGCTCCGGAACTCTGGCAGCAGATCTGGACGGGTGAAATTCCATTTCTGGAAATTGCGCGTGATGGAAGTGTTTCACAGAAACTTTCTTCGGAGACGCGGGGCATCTTTCCCGGTTCATTCGCGCCGATTCATGCGGGTCACATTGCGATGCACCGATGTACTGAAAATCTTCTCGGTGGAGATGTCACGCTGGAAATTTCGGTATTAAATGCGGATAAACCGCCACTCGATTTCGTGACGGTTCAGGACCGACTGGATCGGATTTTCGCGTCGCCGGATTTTAACGGGAAGCGGATTTTACTGACGGGGCTACCGTATTTTGAGCAGAAAGCGGAGTGTTTCGAGAATCAGACGTTCGTCGTTGGAATCGACACGCTGGAGCGAATTGCGGACGCAAGGTATCATTTTAACGAGCCGATTCTGTTAGAACGGTCACTTCAGCGGCTGAAGGAACATGACACGCGGTTTCTCGTTTTTGGCCGGTTAAAGTCGGGGGCGAGTGGAGAGTGTTTCGTCGATTTTCAGGCGAAAAAGTTTCCGAAAACGCTCTCGATGCTCTGTGGCGGAGTGACGGAGTGTGAATTTCGGAATGATTTATCCTCCACCCAGATTCGTGCGTCCGAAGCGGAGCAGAATCGAAAACGGTAATATTTTATGAATTTAGAATCGAAATTTATCGTCCAGAATGTCGCGGAGAATCGGGCACTGGGTGAAGAAATTATCACGCTGGTTCGGGCAGGTTGGACACGTTTTTTGGCAGAAGACCCTGTTTCATGGCCGTTATGGCCGGAAATTTTGGCGGAGTTTCCCGATTTTCATTTTGCGTTGCTGGAACCAGAGACGAAACAGCTGATGGCGGCTGGAATGACGGTTCCACTGGCGTGGGATGGTGAGTTGTCGGAACTTCTGGACCGTGGGTGGCACTGGGTGTTACGGCAGTCGTTGGATGATCGTCGTCACGGAAGGAAGGTCCACACGCTCAGTGCGGCGAATGCGGTCGTGCATCCCAATTTTCGTGGATATGGACTGGCGGAGCAGATCGTTTTTCAGATGAAGCGGATTGCGGAAACGCACGGTTTTCGTCGTTATATCGCGCCGTTACGGCCGACGCAGAAGGAAAAATATCCGTTGACGCCGATTGAGCGATACGCACAGTGGACGCGGAAGGATGGAATGCCGTTTGACCCGTGGCTCCGTGTGCAGAAACGGTTGGGAGCGGAGATTATCGGTTGCGCACGGAATTCGATTTGGATTGACGCGCCGCTCGCACAGTGGGAAACGTGGACAGGGCTGGTTTTTCCGGATTCCGGAGAATATATCCTTCCGGGGGGGGCTGTTCCGATGGTCGCAGACCGAAAAACTGGGCGTGGGGTTTATGTCGCGCCAAGTATCTGGATTGCGCATAAATTATCCTGATTCCACTTTAAAATTCAGAAAAAGTACCCCTTCTGGTAGCCATTTCCGCGGTGTGAAATTCAGAAAAAGTACTCCTTCTGGTAGCCGTTTCCGCGGCGTGAAATGATGGGAAAGCGGAATTTTATAGTGTATCACGTATAAAATAAGAAAATGGCGGATAAAGAAAGAAACAAGTGTATGAATCTTAGTACGATTACATTACGAATTATTGATGGAAATGATAAAGGACAGGTGTATGAATCGTTACCGTCGCCGGTGCGTCTGGGACGTGAGGCGCAGAATACAATTCAATTACATGATGAGAAAATCAGTCGTTACCACTGTAAAATTCAGGAAAGTGACGGTGAGTGGTTTCTGACGGATATCGACAGCACGAACGGTACGCAACTGAATGGACAGCCGGTTCGAATTGCGACACTCCATGTCGGTGATTTAATTGCGTTGGGGCAGACGCTTATTATCGTTGGTGCACGGAAAGAAATCGCACAACGTCTGGTATCTCTGGAGAATCTGAATCTGAAAAATGCTGCGTTACGACTTTTAGTTGCGGAAGATGCAGTGGAATTTCTGCCGACAGAATTGATTGACGAGTTGGAGAGTTATTCCTATGATGTGAAGGACGCGATGCGGAGGTTACACTGCATTCTGCCGCCGGAATTACCGAAAGGGTTACAGCCGGTACAGATGGCGGAAATGGCGGAGATGTTTCTTTATTTTCAGTTGCGATTACGGATGCTGGTTGAGAGCGCGAAACAGGATGATGTGTGTCATACTGTAAGTTGGGATACGGCAGACTGGCAGTGTTTTTTGGATATTTTTTCACGAATCACGACTTACAGCACGCAACTCACGGACCCGGAACGGTAAAGAGCGTGGGCCGGACTGGTAAGAGTGTAATTCCAGAATGGTAAAGAGCGTAACCCCTGGACCGGTAAAGAGTGTGACTTCGGACCAGTAAGGGAGTGAGGACGGATAATATAAGGGCGTTTTCGATGATTATTACGATTGACGGACCGGCGGGGTCTGGGAAAAGCACGATTGCACGGCGACTTTCGGAGAAATTGGGTTTCGAGTACCTACGGACGGGGCTGATGTACCGTGCTGTGGCACTCGCCGGCTTACGGAAGGGCGTGAATTGGGAAAATCCGGAAGAGCTGGTACAGGTAGCGCGTGAAATTACGCTGATGTTGGATGGTCCGAATATTTTTCTGAATGGTGAGAATGTGACGCAGGAAGTCGAGACACTCGGTGTGACGGCCGTGACGAAATACTCGGCAGGAAATCCAGAAGTGCGGGAAATTCTGACGGAAATGCAGCGTGAGTATGCTTCTCGGCGGAATTGTATTACGGAAGGACGGGATCAAGGAACCGTGGCGTTTCCGTTAGCTGAGTGTAAAATTTATCTGGATGCGTCACCGGAAGAGCGGGCAAGACGGCGTTTCGAGCAGAAACAGCGTCTTGGTGAGTCAGCGTCGTATGAGGAAATTCTTGCGGGAATCATTCAGCGTGATTATGAAGATTCGACGCGTGCAGTCGCTCCACTGAAGCCGGCCGCGGACGCAGTTCGGATTCTGTCTGACGGACTGAGCGTAGAAGAAGTGGTTCAGGAAATTTTAAAATATATTCCGTAAGGAGTCTCTGATTAAGTCGTACTGGGTACGCGGACGTCTCGTCCGTAGAAAATATTAAGCGTTTAAAACTCAATTATAATAGATTGAGCAATTTAGGAGAGATTTCTTTCCTAAAATTTACCGTTTTTACTCACGCTTGCGGACGAGACGTCCGCGTACCCAGTTATTCAGTGCTTCCGTAATGAAAATTTCTTGTAAAAACGGGTTTTTTCTCTCTTTATCCTCTTGAAAATCTTAAAATCTGATATATAATAAGTTTTTATTGAGAAAGTAAGTTAAAGATACTGATTACAGAAAGGAAACGGCGAAAATGTCGTTATTTGATCGGTGTTATTATGCGTTCTGGAAGAACCTGATTTATTATTTCGGGAAAGTTTATTGGCGGTTACGATATAATAATCAGACGGAAATTCCACGGGAAGGAAAGTTGGTGCTGATTGCGAATCACCAGAGTTTTCTCGACCCGCCGCTTATCGGAATAGGCATGCCACGTCAGGGACATTATATGGCGCGCGACACGCTGTTTAAAGGACTTCTCGGCTGGCATATTCGGCACGTTAACGCTTTTCCCGTCTCGCATACTGGGAGTGCTGTGGCTGGAATTAAGGAAACGTTACGTCTGCTGAAACAGGATAAAGCGGTCCTCATATTCCCGGAAGGGACGCGGACGGAAGACGGAAAACTGGGTGAGTTTCATAAGGGAATCATCTCGGTTGCTCGCCGAAGTAAAGCGCCGATTTTGCCGTGCGTGATTCAGGGGGCGTATGAGGCGTGGCCGCGACATGCGAAGTTTTTTAAGCCGTATCCGATTACGGTGACGTATGGGAAGCTGATTCCGGCGGAACAGATTCAGGAAATGGACGAGGATGAGTTGCTCGTTTACCTGAGGGATACGATTCGGGAAATGCTGGGAGAAGAAGAAAATTAAGAAGAGTTAAAAAAGCAAGCGATGTAGTTACGATTAAAAGGCTTTCGCTAAACTCACTACGCAAGATTCCACCCTATCGGGAGGAACTTGCTACCCGTAGTGTCGTGACGCCCGTAGGAGAAACCATTTTTGCAAAATAGGTTTCTTCCAGACCTGAAAATGGGTAAATTGCCGAATCACGTTGAGTGGTGCTTTCGCAAGTCGTTTCGCAACGCGTAACGACGGTAAAGCGAGATTCTAGGTTGTGTCGGGATTAAAAAATTTCAAAAAAACTTTTAATCGCAATCTTCGAATGCTTGCTTTCTTATTTTGGTTTAAATTTATGTTATTTTAGGGAGTTTTTTATGACACAGAAGCCGTGGCTTGCGACGATTTTAACCACCGAAACGGAACTCCCTGCGCGTCAGGCAGTGCAGGCGGCGATGAATCGGATTCCCGGTTACGAAAAAATCGATTTCGAGTGGGTTTCCGAGAAGCCGAACCATTACGTTTTTCGGACGAAATACGCGATGCTGGCGGTGACGCTGACTGATGCTCAGGAAGATCCGGAGCTGAATGTTGTCCCGGAATCTGTGTTGCGTTCTGCGTGTGCGCGTGCGTGGCACTGGGTCGAGGCGGCGGTGGAGGTCCCGAAAGCGTCGCGACAGTTGCTTGTGGCGGTTTTGCCGGAGGAGGACGAGCTGGAACCGTTAGACAGCGCGTTACTTCTGACATGTCTGGCGGTCGCGGTCCTACAGAATGTGTCGGCTACCGCGATTTTCTGGAATCATTCTGGAATGTTACACGAGCCGAAATCGTTCATCGAGCACGCGCAGGGAATGAATCGACGTGCGATTCCGGTCGAGTTGTGGGTGGAATTCCGTCTGATTCTCAACCCGGACCTGACTGTTTCGATTGGAACGTGGGGACTGAAAGCATTCGCGCTGAATGAGATGGAAGTGTCACACTCTCGGCGTGATCCGCAGTGGATTCTGCGTTGGTTATTCAATCTGGCGCATTTCATGTTCGAAAATGGACCGATTGATGCGGAAATGGAACATACTTTCGGACGCTCAGATAAGGATACATTTACACTTTCTTACGGAAATACGGCTCCGGAAATTGCGCGAAACGTGCTGGAAGAGGTCATCCGAGTTCAGTTCGACGCGGAAAAGAAGGATTAAGAATTGATGAAAAATCGTTAAAAACGGAGTTAATGCGTATAAAGAAGATTAAATCGCTCGAAACATGAAACCTCCTCGACTTGAGGAGGTTTTTTTAGTTGTTCGGAGTCCGTTTCTAAAAAGCATTCGGAAACGGTTCTGGAAACTGTCACAGAGTCGGTTTCAGATTAGGTTCCGGTACCGATTTACAGTAATTCCTGTAACGCGACATCTTTCTTGAGGATTTTCTCGACGAGAGACGTTCTGAATTGTGCGAGTTTCTCCGCCAGCGTTTCGTCCGCGACAGCCAGAATCTCAATCGCTAAAAGTCCCGCATTTTTGGCGCCACCACTGCCGGTTCCGACCGTTGCGACTGGTATGTCACCGGGCATCTGTAATGTGGAAAGCACGGAATCCAGTCCGCCCATCATTTCCGTAGCTACCGGAATTCCGATAACAGGAAGCGTCGTGTGCGAGGCGGCGACTCCAGCGAGATGCGCAGCTCCACCAGCGGCGGCGATGATGACACGGAAACCATTTTTCCGAGCATTTCCGACGAATTCCTCTACCAGATGCGGCGTGCGATGGGCGCTCATGACATGAACTTCGAACGGAACGTCGAATTCCTTCAGGACGGCCAGCGCGTTCTTGATTTTCGGGAAGTCACTGTCACTTCCCATGATAATTCCCACGAGCGGTTTCTTTTCCATAAATTTTTTCCTTATAATTTTATACTCTAGCGTATTTTAAAGAATTCTATAATATTAAAATTCTACATATTAATATGTATCATGGACATGTTTTATCCCCGACACACAATAAATTTTCACTTTCCCGTCGTTTCGCGTTGCTGAAACGACTCACGGAAGGACCGCCCTTCCCTGACTTTTCATGTAAAACGAATATGTTTTATCCCCGACACACAATAAATTTTCACTTTCCCGTCGTTTCGCGTTGCT
>JAUNAI010000083.1:6889-14344 GCA_030527705.1 Planctomycetia bacterium
CCCTGACTTTTCATGTAAAACGAATATGTTTTATCCCCGACACACAATAAATTTTTACTTTAATAGTATAATTGTACCCGAAAGCGAAAAAAAATGCAAGCGGGGTCGGAAAATTTCCCACGACAAATTTCCAGCAGGGTTTCGATAAGTCTGATTAGGAAAGATTTTCCGAGAAAAAATGCTGAAAATGGGAAAATTGCTCTTTTCCAGAAACAAGAATTTCGATATAATAGTTACAGGAACACGACTTCTTTGGGTGTAAGTCGTGGAGTTTTTCCTGTTTTTTCGGTTTAGATTCCGTTTCGGGACGCGTGTTGTGATGAATTCGACGCCTTTTTATGTCAGTTTCGTTTTTTCGTTCGTGTTTTTTGCATTGGTTGGTTGCCGAACTGCGGAAAAAACACAGACGACGGACTGGAGTCTTCCTTCCGTGAAACTTGCTCCGACGGCTAAAGATGAAAAAGTGGTAGCACCGGCAGAAAAAGCCAATGCGCAGGCGACGGCATCGCTTGCACGTGACCGACTGAACGGACATAATCCTTCCGCTACGATTCGGAATTCTGCGGACGAGACACTACGGCCGAATCCGGAGGAAATGGCACAGTTACACCGTTTTGAAGGGGATGTTCCACATTGGGCGACGGAAAATGGCTTACCACCGGGACCGGAAGCGTCTCGGACGGCACCTGCGGAGCGAATTGCGCAGAATGTGAATGATTCGACCATGAATTCTGCACAGAATGGTATGTCGGAAATTCCGGCGAGTATTCAGTTGGACGGTCCGCAAGTGGCTACGACGGCGCCTGCGTCAGGAATGAATTCTGCGTCGGCTCAGAATTCAGGAAGTGGAATGAGTGTGGGGCAGGGAATGAATTCAGGACAGGGAATGAATCCGGAAATGAATGGTGGAATTCATGCTGGAATGAATACACAAGTGGCGGCGATGCCGACGGCGCAGGAGTTACCGACTTCTCTGGATACGGCACTTGGCGTTGCGCAGGAACTTCCACAGGCGGGAGACACCATGCTGGAACTGCCGGGAACGGTATCTTCGGGGAATGGAGCTACTGGAAATATGGTCGCGGGAAATGTTACGTCGGGAAATGTTATGCCGGGAAATACGGTAGCTGGAAATGTCGCGCCAGTTTCGGTGTCTCAGACCCCTGCGCAGAATCATACAGCTATGAATATTCCAGCAACTTCCGCGACACCTGCGACTACGGCAGGGAATGTGCCTGTAAATCGGCCGGCAGTGTTATTCATGCCTGGAAATATCGACCCGCGGTATCCGAATTCGACAGCTAATTCTGGCGTGCCACGTTAAGTAAAAGGTGATTAACTCTTGCTAGGAGCGATGCTTCAGGAACGAAAATGAATGTCGACGTCACGACTTTTGGTGTTGGTGATTATCTAAAAATGTGAACCACTGGAGGATTCTGTGCGTATGGGTGTAGGTCGAAAAAACCGCCGGCATGGAATCGAATCGGTGAAGAAACAGATTTCCGGGGTGGAAAATGACGAAATTTCCGGAAAATAGAAAATTTTTCTGTTTTTTTTGAGAATATCTGAAAAAAAAGTCCTCGGAACTCTTGCCGTGAAATTTCTATGTGTTATACTATATAGTTGCACTTAAATTGCCTTGAAATGCTGTGATTTCACAGTTCAGGTATAAAGAAAAAATAAATTACAGGATCCATAAGGAGTTTTCATGACTCGCGTTGTCTCCTTTTTTATCGTAATTGGTTGTTCCACCCTCCTATTTTTTACCGGGTGCGGTGGTGGTAATTCCTCTCCAGCACCGGCGCCTGCTCCCGCTCCGAGTGTGAGTCAGGAGGCGGACGCGGAAGAAGCTGACGCTGAAGAAGAGGAAGAAAAAGAGAAAGAAAAGAAACAGGAAACCAAGAAAAAGAAAAAGAAGAAAAAGGTAAAGAAGGAAGAAGCTCCGGAAGAAGAGAAAGATGAGTTGCCGCCGGAGTTGCAGAAGCCGGAAATGACGTTACCGGCCGCAAGTTCCCAGTGGACGGAAAAGGAATTCGTGTATCTGCGTTCTGCTCAGCCGGACTTGTTTGACATGGCGATTACGGAACTGACGACACGTCTTGCGAATCCGGACGGCGCGGATAGTGCGGCGGGGATTCTAAATCAGTTCGTGCATTCGGTCATTCCGGCTGCGTTGGAGCAGGAAGAACAGCTTCGCGCGAAAGGAAAGGCACTGGAAGAGTTGCTGAAAGAAGATGAAGAAGCTCAGAAAAAGATGCGCAGTGCGAAAGCGATTGAGCTGAAATTCTACCAGCTGTCACAGATGCAGATTCGTACGATTATGGAGGCTCTCGCTTCTAACTCGAGTGAGACAGCCTCGAAAACGGTCGCGGCATTTTTAGCGGGCGGGATCCTGACGGATGATAATAAGTCGGCGTTGGAGACGATCATGTTCGCGTATGCGCAGAAATCGCGTGACGGAAAATTGTCGGCTGAGGAGGAAGAAATTCTGCTTTCATTCTTGTTAATGCCGGAAAATGCGGTGAAAATTGCGGCGGAATATGCTGGAATCGAGTTGCCGAAAGGACAGATTGCGGAGTTGGACGCGGAAGGAAATCAGGTTCAGAATAATAGTAACCAGAATCGTATGCGTGCGAATCACCAGCCAATTCTGATTTCAGCGGAAAAGAAAGTGGTGTTTAAATTTAGTGGTGGAACGGGAAATATGCCGGAATTTTCGCCACAGGACGTTCAGGAGAGTGTTCTGAAGAATTTCTGTCCGTCATCGACGCCGTTATTCCGTGCGCGAATTGCGCGGGAACTGGTGGGGAATGAGGTTCTGGAAGCGGCCAACACGCAGGAGAAACAGGAATTTCTGCTTCATGACGTGTTGGATGGTTTCTTAATGAAGACGGATTTCGAGAATGTTATTGCGCACGTTTTAATTTATAAACAGCCGGATCTGGATGATGAATTGCGTGAAAAACTGAAGGCGAATCTGTTGCTTAGTCATCAGGCGCTCTTGCGCACGCAGTTCGGATTTATCGACGAGAAAACGGCCGAAAATTATCGTACTGTTGTTACTGAAAAGCGAGACCGTCTCGCGGAGGAGAAGCAGGCACAACGCGACGCGGAACGGAGTGCGTCGGAAACATCTACGGAACAGGTGGCGGTTTCTCTGTTGAGTCGGAAAGCTGCTGCGGATAAAAATGCAAGAAATCAGAATCAGAATCGAAATCCGAACATGAATCGGAACTCGAAAGTGGACCCGGTCGTGACGCTTCTGATGAATCCGAAAGATCGTGAGGCACTGGCGAGTGAGATTTGGACTGCGGATATTCGTGACGCGCTTCAGGAAGAAATTTCTGAAACGTTGGGGAATGTGATTGATGAAGGAATGGCGAATCTGCCTGAGCCAGGCTCTAAAGCGCGTGTGGCGTTGCCGACGATTGATCGAGAGGACCTTCAGGCGATTCAGATGTATATGATGATTCCGTGCATTGATTCCCGTTATAAGATTTATACGTTGTTGGACCGTGCGTGGTTGCTGGGGCCAGAAGCGTTTCGGGCGACGATTTTCGATAAAATGGAAGTTGAGCCAGGATTCTTGATGGTGCTGAAGTCGATGGACCGTCGTGTCGCGCCGAAAGAACGTGAAGTGCGGAAAACGACTAATAAGAATAAGAACATCCGGAAAAAGCCGAATGTGAAGCCGAAAGACCCATCCCCGGCGCAGTTGTTGCGTGAAAAGAAGATCGAGATGGGTGTCGCATGGATGGACCAGTGTTATAAATCGGTATGTCAGTGGTGTAAAACGTACTCCGACGCGGCTAAAATGCAGAATGAGTTAAAGAAAATTAACCGGATTCTGGATAAAGAGGCGCCGAAAGTAGCTGAACCGGAATTGCCGAAAGAGTTACAGGAATTGGTTCCGCCGTCGTGTAAAGTGGTTTCATATTACACTGCGAAAGATCCGGCCATGCCCCCGCTCGCAGAATCGAGTGCATTAAAGATTACGTTCTTTGAGCTGGAGACGCGGACGCAGTTAGCGAAACTGGTTTCTGCGTTTAAGTCGCGGATTCCGAAACTGTTGGAACGTGGTGTGATGACGAAACCGACGGGGCAGAATGTGGTTGTAAATGGTCACTGGCTGGAACGTTTCGTGGTGAATGACTCGGGTCGGCGTGAGTCGGTTGACGTGCTTATCGCACCAGCGAATCAGGATTCCCGTCAGAGTAATCGGAACCAGGAAGATTCTCATGACGTGAGCGAGTATCGGATTTACGTACTGATGATGGAAATGGATGACCTAACCGGTGACCATGTGTCGAATCTCTCTGATGAAAGTGGCGAGGATGTGGAATTCGCTGATGAAGAGGGGGACGGTGAGGACGGTGAATATGCCGACGAGGATGATTACGCCGACGAGGGAGAGTACGAGGAGTAATAGTTTCGTGTCGGAAAAAAACAGAAAACAGGAATGCTTGAAATATACCAATCACACATGAAAATTCAGGGAAGGATGGTTCTTCTGGAGTCGTTTCTGTAACGCGAAACGACGGTGAAACGGAATTTTATAGTGCGTTGGATATAAAAGTATTAGAATTTAAAAATGAAGAAAATTTTCCGTTTTTTTTCCGCGATTGGTATTTTACCAGTTATAATATTATATGGGTGTTGCCGACTGATTCTCTCTCGGCAACGCGCTTTCGCAGATATGACGCAGCTTCTCGCGCTTTTTCCGGGAATCGTGGGTGAATACCTTCGGCTTGCGTTTTTGCGTTGCGTTCTTCCGAGTTGCGGACAGAACGCGTGTATTGGATTTGGGACCATTTTTTCGCACCCAACGGCGGAAATTGGGGAAGATGTGTACGTTGGACCTTATTGTATTTTGGGCGATATTACGCTGGAAAAGGATGTTCTGCTTGCGAGCGGTGTCTCGATTGCGAATGGAACACAGCAGCATTTTATCGACCGGACGGACGTTCCGATTCGGCTTCAGGGTGGCGAATTTCCGCGGGTGACCGTTGGGGAGGATTCCTGGATTGGGGAGCGTGCGATCGTGCTCGCGGATGTTGGCCGACACTGTGTCATCGGCGCGGGCGCTCTTGTTTTGGAAAGTATTCCAGACTACGCCATAGCGGTCGGCGTGCCCGCTAAGGTAGTCAAATTTCGTAAAAAACCGGACGGAGATGGTATTCAGTAACGGAGTCATTTGAAACCGCTTCGACGCAAGGAAAGGGAAAAAGGAAGAAAATACGTACAGAGTTTTTATGTAAGATGGGTTTTAGGCTAAACTCATTACGCAAGATTCCACCGGGTAAATCCGGAGGAACTTGCTACCCGTAAAGAGATAACGGTTGTGAGATGGGGAACATTTTTGCAAAATTGTTCCCCCCTCAAACTCCCCCCTTCAAAAAACTCTTAATAGCGACTTCGTCGCGGATTTTGTGTTTTCTTGTGTATTTTTCTTTTCTTGCGGACAAACAGTAAACTTTCGATTTCCGCTTGGCACGCTACTTTAATTTAAGGACCTAGTGATCCTGCCATGAGCGCAATTTTTGGTGTAGTTTATCGTAATGACAGAATGTCGCGACCTGTGGAGATTTCCACGCTTCGGCAGATGGGTCTTGTGCAGTCTCATCGCGGTAAAAATGGTGACGCCTTTTTTATTCATGAAAATATCGGTCTCGGAGCATGTCTCTGGGCGGAAACCGTTTTTGAACACGCGGAATCGCTGATTGAGTATCATTTTGGCGAGAAAACGTTGATTGTGTTGCTGGACGGAGAGATTTATAACTCTACGGAATTGCGTGAGGAGCTGGACGATCGGGAAATTGAGCTTCAGTCAGAAGAAGACGCGGAGCTGATGGCATATTTATTTGCCGAGTATGGTCTGGAACAGATGTTGCCTAAAATACGTGGGAAATTCGCGGCAGTTATCTGGGATTCTGTGGAAAATACGCTCTATTTTGTGCGCGACCATCTGGGACAAAAACCTCTTTATTATTATCAGGATGACGAGAAGCTCATTTTCGCTTCAGAGATTAAGGGAATTCTGGCGCATGGTGATGTGAAACGGGAAATTCTTCCGACGGCGATAGAAGATTACTTCATCATGGGGAGTGTACCGGGTGAACGGTCTGTTTATCGGCATATTCATAAGGTCATGCACGGGTGCTGGATGAAATTCCGTCTGGGAAGGAATGGTACCGCGGAACCTTCTGGGCCGTATCGGTATTGGAAATTTATACCACAGCCAGACGAGGCTCTGGAAGAGGAAGAGTGGCTGGAACGGATTTTGGACCAGTTGGTCGAGACCGTTTCAATGATGAAGGGGGACATGCCCGGCACGGGAGCATTTTTGAGTGGCGGACTCGATTCGAGTATCGTCGTTGCGTTGCAGAGCAGGGCGGGGTGTGAGTCGATTCCGACGTTTTCGATTGGGTTTAATGAAATTGCGTTTAATGAATTATCGTACGCGGAAGCAATTTCGGACCGATTCGGAACGGATATGTTTCAGGAAATTGTCGAGCCGGACGCGGTGGAAGAGTTGCAGAATCTGGTGGAATGTTATGATGAGCCGTACTCGGACCCTTCGGCGTTGCCGATGTTATTTGCGTCAAGGTTAGCGGCGCGTCACGTGTCGATTGCATTTTCCGGAGACGGTGGCGACGAGTGTTTTGCGGGCTATTCGCGACAGATTCATGATCTGAAAGAGGATGCAATTCGGCGATTGATTCCCAGTTTCGTGAGAAAGGCGGTTTTTGGTTCATTAGCGTCAGTTTATCCGAAATTGGACTTCATGCCTCGTATTTTTCGGCTTCAGACTGCATTTCGGAATCTGTCGATGTCTGCGGCGGACGCTTATGCGAATTCGTTGTCGTTCTGTCGGAATCCGCTTCGTCAGAAGTTGCTTGCGCCGTTATATCGGACGTCGGGTTTCGTTCCGTCGGACATCGGTGAGCAGTATTCGGCCGCGTTTTCGGAGATTGAGAACGGAGATACGTTGCTCGGAATGCAGATGGCGGAAATCTCGGTCGGATTGCCGGAGGCGATGGTTAAGGTGGACCGTGCGTCGATGAAGTTCGGGCTGGAGGTTCGGTCACCGTTCTTGGACACGAAAGTTCTAGAGTTGGCGGGACAGATTCCTTCGGAATTCAAGATTCGGGATGGACTGGGAAAATGGATTTTGCGGAAAACGTTCGAGCCGCAGTTCCCGATGAAGGTGAAAAGCCGACCGAAACAGGGTTTTGAATTGCCGACGGACTCATGGTTGCGGGGACCGTTAAAAGAGATGTTCCGCGAGGAAGTTCTGGGTGCCGACTCACGAATTGCGCAGTGGGTGGACATTTCGTACGCGAAAAAGTTATACCGCGACCATGCACAGGGACTAGGTAGTTACGGCGGGACGCTCTGGTCGCTGATGTTCCTGGAAAAGTGGATGCAGCGGTGGATGTAAGAAAGAAAAAATAT
>JAUNAI010000084.1 GCA_030527705.1 Planctomycetia bacterium
GAGTTTTTTTGGAAGAGGGGCTGGGAGAAACCTATTTTTGCAAAAAATGGTTTCTTCCACGGGCGTTGAAGCGCGACGGGTAGCCGATTTCTCCCGATAGGGTGAAATTGGCGTTGGCGTTTAGAACTAAACTCTTTACGCAAGATTCCACCCTATCGGGAGGAACTTGCTACCCGTAATGTCGTTACGTTCGTGGGAGGAAAACATTTTTGTAAAATTGTTTTCCCCCAGACCCCCCTTTCAAAAAACCTTTTAATCGCGACTTACGTCGCTTGCTTTTCTTTTTTCTTTTCTTTCTTTTCTGTTTTTTTTTCTGTTTTCTTTTTATATAGGAGATGTCTCATGAAAAACGCATTCACTGTCGACGTGGAGGATTTTTATCAGGTTTCCGCGTTCGAAAAGTTCATTTCTCGGAGCGATTGGGAGGATTATCCACAGCGGATTCTGGAAAGTCTGCCGCGGATTCTGGACGTTATGGCGGAATTCGAGACGCTCGGAACGTTTTTTATTCTCGGTTGGCAGGCGGAAAAACATCCGGAACTGATTCGGAAAATCGCGAATGCTGGACACGAAATCGGGTTTCACAGTTTCTCGCACGCGCTGATTTATGAGATGAATCGGGCGGATTTTCAGGAAGAAGTCCGTCACGGGAAGAAATTGCTTGAGGACGTGACGGGGAAGAAAGTGGAAGCGTTTCGCGCGCCGAGCTTTTCCATCACGAAAAAGTCGCTCTGGGCGTTGGACGTGCTGGCGGAAGAGGGGTTTCGGTACGATTCGAGCATTTTTCCGATTTACCATGACCGATACGGAATCCCGGACGCGCCACGTGAGATTCATGCGCGTGAGACGGAATACGGGAAAATCTGGGAGTTTCCGCCGTCTGCCATTGCGTTTCGTGGGATGAATCTGCCGGTGTCGGGCGGTGGGTATTTCCGGCTGTATCCGTATGTCGTCACGAAACATTTTTTGAGCGGAATTAATCGGAAAGAGGGGCGTCCGTTCATGTTTTACGTCCATCCGTGGGAGGTGGACCCGGAACAGCCACGGTTGCCGTTCGGCTCGCGTGCCACGCAGTTTAGACACCGTGTCGGTTTAGGTCGAAATTTGGCGAAAATACGTAAACTTTTACGGGATTTCTCTTTTTGCACATTGTCTGAGGTGATTAATTACGAAATAGATAAAATGGAATTGTAAATTTTGACATTCCATGAGAAGATGCTGATTAAAATAGCGGAAAGGGCATGATTCAGCCCGAAAACTAAACCCGTTAAATCAAGATTTAATACCGTGGTTAACGGGTTAAATTTATTGGATATATTTCCCTGTGTTCCTTAACCTATTTTTGTGAAGATGAAGATTCTGTTTATTACTCATCGTTTTCCGCATCCGCCGAATCGGGGGGACAGTATCCGGTCATTTCACTTTCTGGAACGGTTCTCCGAAATGGGGACGGTTCATCTGGCGACGCTGTATGAGCAGGAACCCGCGCCGGAGTCGGTTCGCGTGCTGGATGAGTTGTGCGCGGGCGTGATTGCGTGTCCGTGGGGGAAGAGGAGAAAATGGTTTCGTGCCGCGAAAGCGTTAGCGTGCGGGAAGACCATGACGGAAGGACTGTTTTTTAAACGTCGGTTTCGGAAACAGTTGCGGAAGTTGCTCGAGACGGAGAAATTTGACCGAATCGTGGTGTTTTGTTCCAGTATGTTCCCGTACCTGAAAATGATGGCGGGGACACGGAATGAGGAAACGCCGATTGTGGTGGATTTCGTGGACATCGACAGTCAGAAATGGTTCGACTACGCGGATAAAGTGCGTGGGTGGATGAATTTCTGGAAAAAATGGGTCTTTCGGACGGAAGGACAACGATTACGGCGACTAGAAGTAGAAATCGGTCGGCGTGCATCAGCACTCATGGCGGTTACGGCAGAAGAGGTCGCACTGTATCGGAGTTTTGCGGACGACGCGATTCCGGATGAGTTCCGGATTTCGGCGGTTCCGAATGGCGTGGATACGGAGTATTTTGATGCGACACGGACGGAATTGGCGTCGGTGGCGGAGATTCCGGGGAGAATGGTTTTTGTCGGAGCACTCGATTATCATGCGAACGTGGACGGTGTGTTGTGGTTCGCGGAAAACGTGTTACCTGTGCTTCGGGAACGATTTCCGGAGTGCGAGCTGGATGTCGTCGGAAGTCGCCCGGTTGCGGCGTTACAGCATCTCGCGGAAAGTACGGAAGGCGTGAATCTCATCGGAACGGTACCGGATGTACGTCCATTTTTGAAGCGTGCGTCGGTGGCGGTGATTCCACTTCAGGTGGCGCGTGGGTTACAGAATAAGGTTCTGGAAGCGTGCGCGATGTCTCGGCCGGTCGTAGCGTCGGTCTGCGCGGCGGAAGGGATTCAGAAGGCGTGTGAAACGGATTTCTGCGTCTGTGAGACGCCAGAAAAATGGGTGGAAACGCTCACAGAATTGATGAATAACTCCGAGCGTCGGGCTGAATTGTGCGTCGCAGGGAGAAAAATGGTTGAAGAGAATTACAGTTGGGCAACTCAGCTAGGAAAATTGGAAACGTTGTTGCGCGGAATGGATTAACGCGTAATGCGTATCAGAATTATTATCCCTGACGTACTATAAAATTTCACTTTTCCGTCGTTTCGCGTTGCTGAAACGACTGCAGGAAGGACCGCTCTTCGCGGAATTTTCAAGTGGAATCAGTATAGAATACACACAACGAAAATAAACGGAAAATAAACTGGAGAAGTCATGAAAGGGTATTTATTTGTCTACACGCTGACCATTCTGGGAATGGTAGGAGCCCTTTTTTCCCCGTATATGGGAATTTGCATTTATGTTCTCTTCGGGGTGCTAGCTCCGAATGCGTTGTGGTATTACTCACTTGACGAAACTTTCCTGAATTCCGGTCTCGGTTTCTCGGAAGTTGTAGCGTATCCGACGATTGTGGGATGGACGCTGAATCATTTTGGAAACCTGAATATTGGAAAAGCGACATTGCCGCTGGTGTGTCTGGCGGGCTACAGTTGCTGGGTCTTATTCTCGCTGACGGCTACGGGCTGGAATCCTTACGGTTGGGTACAGATTTTGATGAACGTGCGACTGCTCCTAGCCATTTTGATTGTCCTTTCACTCTGTGACACTCTTCGGCGGTTACGGATTTTTGTGTGGATTTTGATTTTCTCTTTTGGCTTCGTCGCGTTTGAGTTGAATATGTCCTATCTTCAGGGATTTAACCGACTCCAGATGACAGGGTATGCTGGGATGGATAATAACTTCTTCGCGGTGTCGATGGTTGTTGGAGCGGTTTTGGCGTTCTTTACCGGTCTTGCGGAAAAGAATATCGCATTGAAGGGAATCGCATTTTTCGCGGCGGTGTTACAGGCTCACGTAATTATGTTCTCCATGTCACGTGGTGGTATGTTAGGCTTGTTAATCGCGTTTGTGTTTACGGTAATTGTTATTCCTAAAAATGCGCAGAACTTAACGCTCATTTTTATCGGTGCAATCATCGGTGTGGCGATTTGGGGGCCGACTCCGCGAGAACGTTTTATGACGGCGTTTGCGAATATGGAAGACTTGGACGGTTCCGCCATGTCACGTCTTACGAGTTGGAAAAACTGCGCGATTGTGATGAAAGAGAGACCCGTTTTTGGGGTAGGTGTGAAAAACTGGACAAGTTACTCCACGAATCGATTCGGTCTGTTTCTGGAAGCGCACTCCACGTGGTTCCAGACAGCGGTAGACTCCGGTATTCCTGCGTTACTGTTCCTGCTGGGATTTTTTGGATTTACGATTATACGGACGTTGCCCTATATCTTCGGTGGGGCCCGCGCGCCAGATCCTATGATTGATATATATATGCAGATGGTATTTGTGGCGTGTGTGTCATACTGTCTGTCGGCCCAGTTCGTATCACTGTATGCGATGGAAGGCGTCTTTTATACCGCGACGATTGGACTGGTTGGACTGAAGCTGACGCATCTTAAGAAGCTGGAAGATGACCGACGCGAAACGGAAGAAATGCTCGAAATGCAGCGTGATATGGGATACTCCTACACGCGGTAAGTAGAAAAATCCAGAATCATATAGGGAGCCCGTAATGGAGCGACCACAGGGAACGTAATTAAGGAATGAGTAAATTACTGCGGATTCTCCGACGGTTGCCGTCTGTGAATGATTGGTAATTCAACGAATCTTTTATTATGGAACTTGTGTTCTTTCATTACGGGCTCGATGTCAGATGGAGGTAGAGAAAAATGACAGCGCACGTAACATCTGATAATCACACGGACTCAATAAATCACGCGCATGAAGTGTATCGGATTACGTTACTTGGCGCGGTCCTGAATTTCGTGTTGATTGTCCTGAAGCTCTTCGCGGGCGTTTGGGGACGGAGTTCGGTTCTGATTGCGGATGCAGTGCACAGTCTGAGCGATTTCGTGACGGATATTGCGGTTATTATTGGTGCTCGGTACTGGGAACGGCCCGCGGATGGCGACCACCCATACGGTCACGCGAAATTAGAGACGATTATCACACTTTTTATCGCTGCGGCTCTCATGGCTGTCGGCGGAAGATTGGTTTTCTCGTCGGTTGGCGTGTTACATCTGATGGTGACGAATCCGGAGTATGAATTCATTCTGCCGGGGAAAATTGCGCTGGTGGCGGCGTGCGTGTCGATTGTCGTGAAGGAGTTTTTGTATCGCGTTACTGCTCGAGTTGGACAGAAAATTCATTCTTCTGCTGTTGTTGCCAACGCATGGCATCACCGGAGCGACGCGCTCAGTTCCATTCCTGCGGCGTTCGCGGTTGGGTGTTGCCTGATTTTCGGCGAGCATTACGCGTTTTTGGACCCAGTTGCGACGATTCTCGTGGGTGGAATGATTTTTTATACGGCCTGGCAGATAATGTCTTCGACATTTGGAACCCTCATGGATGCGGGCGCCTCGGAAGAGACAGTGGCGCGGATAGAGACGATTGTCCGAGAAATCCCGGGGACGCATAATCCACATAAGATTCGTACACGACGGATGGGAAATGGTTTCGATGTGGATTTACACGTGTGGGTCGACGGAAATATGACCGTTTATGATAGCCACCGACTGGCACATGATATCGAAAAAATGCTAAAAAAGACAGATGATCTACAGATTCTTGATGTCATTGTGCATGTTGAGCCGATTCATGTGGAAGAAGGGGGAGATAAGCATGGCGTAGGTGTGAAATAAGTGTCGAATTAGGTGGGATAAATTCTAAAATTACGTAATGTGTTAGAATTGGGTCTCTTAAAAGGCTCGATATTTTCTACGATCTATGTTGTGCTACGTTCCCAGTGGGAGCCACCTACACCGTTGAGCGTTTCTGTATGGGGAACGCTGAGTAACTAGGAGCGCGGGCCTCTCTATCTGCAATCGTGGGTAAAATGGTAGTTTTTAGGGAGTAAATCTTTCTAAAATTACGTAATGTGTTAGAACTGGGTCTCTTAAAAGGCTCGATATTTTCTGCTGTCGAGACGTCCGCGCTCCCAGTGTGACTTAATTTGTGGTTACTTAAGAAAAAAAAGAGGATACCGAATAAAATCCGGTACCCTCATGAAAACGGGAAGGTGCAAGCCCCGTTTATGTTGGGTGTAAACCCTTTATGGGTCAACTTTTCTTGATTTTCGGTTTCGTCGAAACTTCAATCGTGTAGCTGGAATAATACGGACGGTACTTGCCGAAGCTCACGCCGTTCAGAACGGTTCCGATAAGCGGAATGTCAACCATACGGATACGTTCACACGCTTCATACACGAGCGGAATTCGGCTCACATCGCGCAAGACAGAGAGAATCACGCCGTCGCACAGACGGCCCATGACCAACACGTCCGCGTCGGTGAGTACCGGTCCAGAGTCGACGATGATGAAGTCGAACTGCTCACGGAGTAACTGCATCGGCTCTTCCATTCCACCCTGCGCCAGCGCGATAATCGCGTCGGGGTGCGGCGTTCCTGCCGGGATAATCCAGAGATTCTCAACGCGCGTCGTCGTAATCACTTCATCAAGCGACACTTTCTGACGCAGATATTCCGCAAGACCCGGGTTCAAGGAACGGTCGAACATACGGTGCGCCGACGGACGGCGAAGGTCCACGTCCACGAGGATTACACGACGGCCAGTACGCGCTAAACTAGCGGCAAGCTGACTCGAAACCGTGGTTTTACCCTCTTTTTCCAACGAACTGGTAATTAGGACAGCTTTCATGTTTTCCGATTCAGCACGATGTAACAGCGCAGTACGGATGTTGTCAATCGACTCCATCAGAAGTCCCTGAATACTCTGATTCACGCGGTTATGATGCACGCCACGAGAAATCAGCGGCAGGTCACCCATCACGTGAAGTCCCAGACCGTAACTGAGTTCATCCGTCGTGTTGACGCGACGACCGAGGAAGTCGAAACCACTGACAGCGATGACGGTACCAAGGAAACTCATCAGACCTAAGAAACCCATCATCTTGAATTTATCCGCCTGATTATTATGTTTCGGCGCTTCCGGTTCACTGATCGTCTGGACACGCGGAGCAGCCTGCGACTCGATGTTCCATTCATCCAGCTGCGTTCCCATTCGGTTATACATCGTCTTCATACGATCCAGCTCGTTGCGGAGACTTTCCAGTTCCGTTGTCTCACCGGACGTTTTCGCTTTCGCCAACTCAGCCTGATAGGCTTTTTCACACGATTCGTATTCCGCCTGATAGACCGACAACTCGATTTTCAGTTGCTCAATTGTCTCTGCCAATTTTTCGGCTTTCGTCATTGGAACTTCACTGTTATCAATCTGTAACTGAACCGCTTTCGCGATTTCCGGTGTTAACCGTTTCGTAGTCGTGTCGATTTCTTTCTTACACTCTTCCAACGCCTGTTCCATTCTCAGAATATTCGGATGATTCTGGTCTTTCGCGACCGAGCGTTCCCGTTCCAGAACCGCCAGAATTCCTTCATACTTCTTGCGTAATTCCACAAGAACCTTATTCTGGTTCAGCGCCTCAATCGTCAACGCACGAATCGTCTCCGTCCGCTGTTTAATTCGAGCTTTTTCGCGTTCTTCCTGCGTTGCTCCCTTTTCCATCGGCGCCATCGCTTCGAGGAACGCGGTCCGTTTCTTAATTTCAGTCGTTAAACCGTTAATTCGCGCGAGGTTCGTATCGCGTTTCTGTCGCCAATACGCCAAGTTTTCTTGCGCATAACGGTTCGAGTACATCGCGTTTTTGGAATCGCTCACACCAAGACGGTCCGCCAAGTTCTGATACTGGATTTCCTTACGCTGAATCATCTTTTCGAGGTTCTTGTAAGACCGGTCCAGAACAGCACGTTTCTGAACGTCCAAGTCGCGCTCCACCTGCACGATTTCCTGCATGTAGGCGTCACGGACTGCTGTCAGAATTTTTACGAGTTCATCCTTGTCGGGGCCGTTAATTGAAATCGTCATGATTTCCGCACCCGTATAGGAAACGTTGAGATGTTCCGACAACCAGTGTACCTTATCATCCTCGTTACGGAGACATTTCAGCTTGGAAATGCCGGACTGCTGTAAAGCGGGGACGAGAACGAGAGTACCACGGATAAGCGTCGCCTGCGCGTTTCGGTCATTCAGCCAGTGCTTTTCCGTCGGTTTTTTGAACAGAATGTAGTCGGGTGATTCCGCAAAACGCAACATCACTTTCGCGCTGTACTCGACAGGAATGGAGAGCTGCGCAATGAGAATCGTAATTGTAGTAACGACGAATCCCAGAACGAGACTCAACGCCCAACGGCGACGCAGTGCGTAAACCAAGTCGGCCGGTCGAATTGCACGGTTAATGATTTCCGGCTGTTTCCGGTACAACTGCATATCCCGACGACCACCTTGTCGAATCGGAGTTGCAAGTTCGCGACCACGAGAATTCGCTTCTACTGGAAGCTGATTAAAATTTTGTTCCACGTTTGCACCTTTTTATCCCCGACGTTTTTCGAGTTCCTATTTCAGTTAAAATTTAATGAAAAGTTTAATGAAATATCGTAAAATTCCATTAAGTTCCATTAAATTGAAACGTTCGTTGGACCTGAAAAACATCGGAATTCATTTTTTGAAACCATTCAACAAAAACTATCCCTGTCGAAAATGATTTCAGTTTACAAAATTTTTACGTATCTGAAGGAAAATTAGTTCATCCGCCTCCCCTATTAGGGGAGGCTATTATCAATCCTCAATCTTCTTCTGGTCTTTCCAGAAAACTTCTTGCGGATTTTCAATCATATCTAAGTGCGTCGGTCCGCTATCTTCCACAAAAATATGAGAGAGAACGTACTGGAGTAACACCAGAAGCGCAATCGCCAGTGGCACCATCCCCAAACCGGCCGCGTCGTGGACGAATTTCTTCAGTCCCTCACTCTCCGGGAAAAGGAAAATGACCATTCCCGTCGTCACAATTCGAGTGATGTTCGTCACCAGCGCAATCGGAATCGCCATGAGCATGATAATCAGATTTTCCCACCATTCCCGTTCGTTAATCAGGATCAACGAAATCGAGAGTGCGAGGAAAATCGTCGTCATCTTCAGTCCGCTACACTGCTCGATAATGTCAATTCGACTGGCACCGAGACTAATCGAGTTCCCATCCTGAAACGCTGCGAAACCAAGGATTTTCAGGACAATGGTACTCGCGCGCGTCGCAAAATGCTGCATCGGTACGAGTAACTGCTGTGTCGCAGTATGTGGTAATGGAAACATGAACAATAACAGGAACGAAATCGGTCCTGCCCACCGTAACATCGGAGTTCCACCCACTAGAATAATTAGTCCGACGAACGCGATGACGAAAGTATACATGTCACCCGTCTCGAAAGATGACATAAACACACGTAGGACGGAGGCCGCCAAAATGACACCGATACCGATCAGACGCTCATTAAACGTCGACGGACGGAGCGGCTGACGGCGCATATAAAGGATAATCACCGCCAGAATCGGAATCAGATAACCATGCGAGTACAACTCGTTCGAGCTCCACTCTTTCGCGGCGTTTACAAACATGTTCCAATACGAAAAAATTAACAGAAGCAAAAAACCTCCGAAAATCAACCATGGATTTTCGTAAAAGGCACTCGCTGACCTGTTTTTCTGAACTGATTCGCTATTACTCATTGGATTTTCCTGTTTTCTGAAATCCGACCACTCTATACTTATTCCATTTTCACTTGAAAATTTAGGGAAGGGCAGTCCTTCCTGTAGTCATTTCTACAATGTAAAATGACGGTAAATCTAAATTTCTTCATGTGTCGGGTATAAAATGCACCATTTCGGCACGATTCCGTAACCGTTACGCCGTCCGTTGCCTACTTTCAGGCTATAAAACGACACGGAGACACAATCATCATTACTTATCGTATACAAAAAGATATTTCTTCTGATTTATTCGGTTTTCGATGTAAATCTTACGCTTTCGGAATATATAGCCTGTAGCATCTATTTTATCATACTTCTCTGTTTTGTAGAAAATGTATATTTTATGCCCGACGCACTATAAAATTCCGTTTTACCATCATTTCGCGTTGCATAAATGACTACAGGAAGGACTGCCCTTCCCTGAAGTTTCAAGTGGAATAGGTATAGAATGATTTTAGGTATTTTAGGCAACTGTGAAGAAATAAAAGGGAAGCCTACCGAAAAACGCGTAAAAATTTCCTTTTTATCCCTCGGGGGTGGGTAGGTTTTTTTCGAAAAAATGGTATAATAGAGAATGAAAAGAATTTATATCCGACGCATTATGAAATTCAGCTATACAGTTGTTTCGCGTTGCAGAAACGATTACTGGAAGAAAGACCCTCCCTGAATTTTTATGTGTGCTCGATATAGATGCAACTATTTTTTTATGAAATAAGAAAAGACGGAGAAAAATCCATGACGTGGCAGAATCTGGAAACGGAATTACGCGGTCTCCTGTCGGGACGGTGGAATGAATCCATGCTCGGACGAACGGTGGAGTGGGACGTGAACTCGCTTGCTGAGACGGATCAGCTCGGAGAAATCGTGGAACGTGTTCTGGAAAGTGGAACGGTCATTTCCCTTCTGGGGACGCTCGGAGCGGGGAAAACGCGTTTCGTTCAGGCTGTCTCCGTGGCGGTTGGTGTGCCGGAAGATGAAGTGACGAGTCCGACGTTCGTGCTGATTCAGGAATATCGGACTGGTAAACGACCTATTTTCCATTTCGATGCGTATCGACTGAAAGATGATGATGAATTTCTGGAGCTCGGCCCGGAAGAATATTATGACGGAAATGGCCTGACATTTATCGAGTGGGCGGATCGTGTGGCGGACTGCCTCCCACGGGATTATGTTCAGATTCACATCACGCAGACAGGCGCAGAAAGCCGACATTTCGAGTTCTTGCGCGTAAAAAAATCGAAAAAACGATAATTCATAAATCCCACAGATTTCACCAAAAAATATGGTATGAGATCTGTGGGAGATTTAATGTATTTATACCCGACGCACTATAAAATTTCACTTTACCGTCATTTTGCGTTGCAGAAATGATTACCGAAAGGACCGCCCTTTCCTAAATTTTCAAGTGAAATCCGTGTAGTTTTTAGTCTAACCTCTGTTTTTAACCCTTAAACTTTTTTTTCACATGCCATGGCAAAATCCGACGAAAACACGACCGTAAAATGTACGCCGATGATGAAGCAGTATAATGAAGCGAAAAAATCCTTCCCGGATGCGATTCTGCTGTTCCGGATGGGGGATTTTTATGAGATGTTTTATGACGACGCACGGACAGGTGCGCGCGTGCTGAATCTGGCGCTGACGAGTCGTGAGAAGGGGGAAAATGCCATGCCGATGGCGGGGTTTCCGCATCAGCAACTGGAAGCATATGTGGGAAAACTAATTTACAGTGGTTACCGTGTCGCGGTCTGTGACCAGATGGAAGACCCGAAACAGGCGAAAGGAATCGTGAAGCGCGAGGTGACGCGTGTCGTGACGCCTGGTACTCTGACAGAGGATTTTCTTCTGAATCCACGCGAAAGTAATTACCTGGCAGGTCTCGTAACTGATAACGCAACTGTCGGAATTGCGTGGATTGACCTCTCGACGGGGAAGTTTTTCGCAGCAGGCTTTCCGAAAGCTCGGATTTATGATCAGATTGCGCGAATTATGCCTTCTGAATGTCTCATCTGTGAGAAAGAGGAACTTCCGGACTGGATCATGAAGAAAATGATGATTACTCGCCGACCGGAATGGACGACGGGACTGTCTTACGCGATGAAAGAGCTTACGGAACATTTCCACGTCCTGAATCTCGACGGTTTCGGTTTCGACCTGCAGGACCCGAACGATAAACAGGGAGTTCGTGCGGCGGGAATGATTCTGGAATATCTGAAAGAAACTCAGAAAGCATCGTTGGAACATATCGACTCACTCCGTGCATATCATTCTGGAGAAACGCTGGAAATAGATGAATCCAGTCGTCGCAGTCTTGAAATTTCCCGTACTCTGCGTGAGGGAAAACGGGATGGTTCCCTACTTGCTGCGCTCGACTGTGCGGTAACTTCCATGGGGTCACGTATGTTGTCGGACTGGGTGGCCAATCCGCTGACGAATAAACGCTTAATTGAACTTCGACAGGACGCGGTCGCTGAATTACTCGATGACCCATCTCTGGCGACGGAATTACGGAAAAATCTGCGTAACACTTATGATCTGGAACGGCTTCTCTCTCGGGTTACGACTGGTCGCGCGAATCCTCGTGACTTATACGCAATCGGACAGACATTAAAAATGATTCCAGAAATCCGAACCCATGTTTCTGGAATGAAAAGTCCGTTGATTGTCCGTATTAATGGGGAAATTGACACATGTCCGGAACTTGCAAAAACGATTTCTGAGGCAATTATCGAGAATCCTCCACTTCTGGTAACGGAAGGCGGAATGATTCGGCCTGGATATAATGCGGAACTGGATGAGCTCCGTGAAATGGCGCACGGTGGCCGACAGTGGATCAGTAAGTATCAGGCGAAAATTCAGGAAGAAAGTGGTATTCAGAACTTGAAAGTCGGCTACAATAAAGTTTTCGGCTTTTACATTGAAGTAAATCATTCCCAGAAAGAAAAAGTCCCGCCGTATTTCGTCCGAAAACAGACAATTAAGAATGCGGAGCGCTATATTACGCCTGACTTGAAGGAGTATGAAGAACTTGTCCTTTCTGCTGATGAACGTCAGCGGGATCTGGAATACCGTATTTTTTCCGACCTGCGTGAGTTAACGCTTCAGTATCGTCATCGTATGATTACGACGGCGAATGTACTTGCGGAACTGGATGTTCTTCTTGCCTTCGCGGAACTTGCCCGACAGCGGAATTACTGTCGTCCGGAAATCACGGAAGGAAATGAGCTTGAAATTCTCGACGGTCGGCATCCCGTGTTGGATATGGTCACGCCGGATGGTGAATTCGTGCCGAATGACGTACTGTGTGATGAGAAACATGGAAAAATCCTCCTGATTACCGGTCCGAACATGTCAGGTAAAAGTACCTATATCCGTCAGGTTGCTCTTCTTACGCTCATGGCGCAGATTGGCTGTTATATTCCTGCACGTCAGGCTAAAATTGGTATTACTGACCGTATTTTTACGCGTGTTGGTGCGAGTGATGAACTGGCGCGTGGGCAGAGTACGTTCATGGTCGAAATGACGGAAACTGCCCGAATTCTGAATACGGCCACTTCTCGCAGTCTTGTGATTCTGGATGAAATTGGACGTGGAACGAGTACGTACGATGGAATTTCATTGGCGTGGTCCATCATCGAGTATCTTCATGAAAAAATTGCGTGTCGGACGCTTTTCGCGACGCATTATCACGAGCTGACAGACTTGGCTCAGACGTTTAAGAGTATCCGTAATCTGAACGTTGCGGTCCGTGAGTGGAATGATGAGGTGGTTTTCCTTCATAAAATTATTGAAGGTGCGACTGACAAGAGTTACGGAATTCACGTTGCCCGACTCGCTGGCGTGCCGAATGAGGTGCTGACCCGTGCGACGGAAATCTTGCAGCAGATGGAAGAACGGCAGGAAGAACTGCTGAATGTCGAGAAGATAGCGGAAATGTCGAGTGAAAATGTTGAAGATGGTATTTCTGAAAATTCACTGAAGAATCCGTCAGAGAACGTGCTAGGAAATCCGTCGGTGAATGTGGCGGAGAAGATTTCTGGGAATTCTTCAGGAACCACATTGGGGGTAAGAACGCCGGTACGTCCTGCTCCAGCTCGGATTCGGTCACGAACGCAGGTCTCGGACATTCAATTTCTCCTTTTCGATCCGAAAGAGCTTACGGAGTCACCGATTTTAGCGGAATTGCGGAAACTAGATGTGGATAATTTAACGCCGATTCAGGCACTTACGCAACTCGCGCAATGGAAGAAAACGCTGAGTCCCGAAGAAAAGAAGAAAGAGAAGTGATTTTAAAAACGTTTTAATTGAAGGTGTGAGGGTGTTTCGGAGAATATTTATAATCGTTTTATAAGATTCCATACACATGAAAAAAGGAGGATAAAATCCTCCTTAGATGTTTTGGGAGTAAAACCGATGAAAGCCTTATAGGGCGGTAATTGAACCCAGCTATTTTCTTATAAAATAACAACGAAAATCGGCTTCCTGAGTCGGTATTACTTAAAAATACGTCGATTATATGACGAATATAGGTTTAATTAACGGGGACAGGAACAATTACAATTCAAAATCCTCGCTCGAGGTACGATAACCGGTCAGACCGCTGTAGTCGTTACGGTCATCTTCATGCCAGAGCGGAAACCCCATACGGACACGCTCCGCTAGAACTTTCAGCTTGGCTAGGGACCCCGCCGGGGCGTCAGTCGGTTTAAAATCCGGCGTAACCTGCGGGACGAAATCTTCATCATGACCGCATTCCAGAATCGCATCAAAAACTGTTCTCATAATATACCTCCTTAAAAAACACCCATGAGGTGAATCGGCAACCGTCTCGCCATAACGAAAAGAGAGCGTTACGGAGCACATGACTTGGGATAATAAATTACAATAAGCATAATCCCGCATCTTAACCCCTCAATTATAACACATAGCCCGTAGAAGTCAAGCGCTTTTTCCTGAAAAAAGTGGAATTTTTGGAAATTTTTTCCTAAAAAACTCAAAAATACGGAGAAGTGTCACAATTTTTGGAAATTGCTATTTCCCTGAATGGAAATATTCGCTATAAATGATATGAGGAAATTTCCGTAAACGATTAGGCTCGTTATCATGATGAAATTCGGAAATTTCAAGAATTTTTAGAAA
>JAUNAI010000439.1 GCA_030527705.1 Planctomycetia bacterium
TCTCCGTTCCGTTTCCGCTTTCCGTTTTATTTTTCATCGGCACAGAAATCAGAAATGCATTTAAATCTTGTTGACGTGCCAGCAGAATACATACCCACGCACGCTCCAGAACCGTTCCCGTCCCGCTGAGCAGAACTTCTAGCGGTAGGAGTGATATACCGCTCTTCGCGTCACGTAAATCGATATTCGCGACCGTCCACTGGAAAATCGCTGACATACGGTCCATGTCTTCCACGGAAATCTGAACCTTGTTCCGTGCGCCTGTTGTATCCGACTCATTTCGCGTTTCAAGCCGAATTTCCTCCAGCTCCGTCATCGGCGTACCCTGTGCCCACTGTGACACGTCCTGCAGAAGAAACTGTTCAAAAAGCATGTAAACATCATTATCATACGCAATTACCTGTTTTTCGCCGACACTTGTGGGAATATTACTCGCTTCCGCACGCAGAAACTCCATTCTCCGCGACCCAATAAGGATTCCAAGGCGGTCATAACTCTCCTTAAGCGCCTGCGTCCGCGTTTTTAATTCTGGTGAGACTTTTCCAAGAACAATCTGTCCCAACAGATATTTTCTGGTAAGTTCCAGCTCTTTTTTCAGTAATGAAAGTGCTTCTGAGGCCGTCCCCGTCATCGATTCCGTTTCAGTCGCTGATTCCATGACCGACTTTATCACCTCGGCTGTCTTCTGTAACTGCGTGACCATTTCCGGCGTGAGAGACGTTCCATCTTCTGCATTTTTCAGTATCTGGTACGTTTTCAGAATCGGTTCCCGGAGCACTTCGAGACCGTCGAGTGCAGAAATCATCTCCGCCACCATCGGGTCAGCATGCCACCCTTCAAAATTTGGGCGCGACTGAATCCAGCTGTTAAATCGGTCTGTTACCTGATTCAGCGAGTTGAGATACATCGCTAGATTTTCATATGTTGCGCGCTCTCGAATCGAGAGGATGCTACTCTGAAACAGCTCATTTCGCCACCGTGGGTCATTCGCATTCGCCCCCTGTCGGCTTTCCACCGCGCTCGGCGACGTCTTCTCGCTCTCCCCTTCCCGACAACCCGTGAGGGGAAAGAGGAAACTGGACAATGTTAATAGGATGGTATATTTATATATTTTTTTCATGAATATTCCTAATTGAATGAATATGCTCGGAATGGAGCGAGTGTTGGAAGCTGAAATATCGTGTTTTTTGAAGGGGGAGTGTGAGGGGGAAACAATTTTGCAAAATTGTTTTCTCCCCAGATCCCTCTTTCAAAAAACTCTTGATCGCAATCTTCGATTGCTTGCTTCTTGGGTTTCTTTTTTTGTTTTCTTTTTACTTTTCTTGCGTTTTCGTTATCGACACCGTCTGCGTCGGGAACGCAAATTCCAGCCCTTCCGCCGAAAACCGTTCCAGAATCGCCATATGTAAATCGTGTTTCCACAATTCCGACTGCACGTAATTCTGCGTGTTAAACCAGATTAGTCCGTGAATATTTAGTGACCAATCACCGAAACTTCCGAAACTCACCAGATTTCGCGCCGGCGACTGAATGTACCGTTGCGGGTCAGAGACTAGTTCACGCACGATTTCTACCGCCTTTTTCATCTGCTCCGGTTTCGTGTCATACGTCAGTCCCAATTGGAAATCGTATCGGATTCCTGGTCGCTGACTGACGTTTTCGATGATTCCCACTCCGAGAATCGCGTTCGGAATAGAGTATAAATGCCCATTCAGAGCCCGAATTCGCGTGCTACGAAAGTCGACTGCTTCGACATCTCCGTCGATATTTCCTGCTCGAATTCGGTCGCCAATCTGAAATGAACGGTCGAATAACATCATGAAGGAACTCAGGAAGTTCGAAATCGTGTCCTTCACGGCGAACGCGATGGCCAACCCGAAAATTCCAGCAGCGGCGAGTAGGGCGGAAACGTTAAATCGGAGAATCGCCTGTCCAATGAAACAGACTGCGAACAGAACTAGCGCAATTCGGAGTGTTTTTCGGATGGCATCAAAAATTAATTTATTAAAAACCCACTGTTTTCCTCGAAAATAGAGGCACACGATATGGTCCGCGGCGCCGATAAGTCGGTAAAGTAACCACGTCACATCCGCTGCAATGAGTGCGAGAATTAACCGTTGTGGATAATGCGCTCCCTCGAGTAACGGCATGGCACTCGCTAATAGTCCCAGAAGCCAAAAAAACGCCAACACCGGTGGAAGGGAGGCACGGTAAATGTGATCGTCCGCGAGCGTCTGTGTCTTTTTAATAATCCGCGCGAAAATGACATGGTCACAGAAGAAACGGAGAATCCGTACCAGAATTCCCGTGACAATCACACCGGCGAAAAGAAAAAGGATCCGTCCGCTATTTTCCGAGCAGAATCGCCTCACTGACGCACAGAAACCGGTAAAGCGTTCCCAGAGCGTGATGATGTCCATAGAGTTATCCTCCACTAACACCAATTCATTTAACGGTGAGCTTTCTTTTTCCGGTTCCGCATTTTTTAGCTTATCAATCGCTTGCGCGTCGAGATTCACGATTACCGTCGTGTCTCCCTCTTTTTCCTTAACCGATTCTTTTTCGGATTCCTTCTCTGTTTCCTTTCCGGATTCTGATTCCGTCTCCGCTTCTTTTAGCGTATTGGATT
>JAUNAI010000440.1 GCA_030527705.1 Planctomycetia bacterium
AAAGAAAAAAAAGAATAAAAGAAAAAAAGGAAATCAAAAAACAGAATGAAACTCGGAATTATCAGTGACACGCATGGAAATATACCCAATACGATTCACGCGGCGGAAATTTTTCGACGGGCGGGCGTTCAGGAAATTATTCACTGTGGCGATGTTGGCTCGGCTGGTGTCGTAACGACGTTAGCGGACGTGCCATGTCATTATGTTTTAGGAAATACAGACATGCCGGGGACGATAACGCGAGCGATCTTGGACGCGAATCAGACCTGTTACGATTATCTTGGTATGATTTCGCGCGAGGGAGTTCAGATTGCGTTTCTCCACGGACACGATTGGCGGACCCTCGAAGAACTGATTGAATCTCAGCGTTTCGACTTGATATGTACGGGACACACGCACGAATTTCATTGGATGCAGCAGGGAAAAACACGACTTCTGAATCCCGGTGCCCTTCAACGGACGGGGTCTCCGTCGGTCGTGATTCTGACGGTACCAGAGTTGACGATTGAACAGAAGATGCTGAATAGTTTCTCCTTTTAGGAGAGATTACTCAGAGTACCAGAGGGAGCGTGAAAGCTCTTCTAAAAAGGGAGACAGAGGCAAAATTTATCATTTAGAGGGATAAAATGTAAAAATTTTGAAAAAATTTAAAAAAATTGCCAAAAAAGTCGCCACTGGTACTTGACGAAAAGGCAAAAACAGTGAATACTATAGAGAATAATGTTGCACGTGTTGTGCAGTTATTTTTAAGAGGATTATAGGAGATAATTAACGAATGAATTTACGGAAGAATCCCGCAGACACCAGAAACCAGCAACGTATCAATGAACAGATTCGTGCTCGCGAAGTGCGTGTAATTAGTGAAGCGGGCGAGCAGCTGGGAATCATGCACATCCGCAAGGCGCTGGAAGTTGCGCAGGAAGCCGGACTGGACTTGGTGGAAGTGGCTCCGAACGAAAAATTGCCGGTCTGTCGCATCATGGACTATGGAAAATATAAGTACCAGATGGCGAAGAAGCAGAGTAAAGCGACGCCGCATGTTGTGAAGGTGAAAGAAATTCGCCTCCGTCCCGGTACGGGTGATAATGACGTGGTGGTGAAGGTAAACGCCGCGAAAGGATTCCTGGAAAAGAAGGATAAGGTTATGGTTTCCATTCTCTTCCGTGGTCGCGAATTGGCGCACATTCAAGAAGGGGAACGGATGATTAAGCAGGTCATCGATATGCTTGCACCCTACGGAAAAGTGGACGGAACACCCTCGAAACAGGGAAAACGTATCTCCTGTATGATTGCCCCGAATTAAAGCTAAAGTTACACAAGATACCTGAAAGAGAACCCAATAAATCTCCCACTGATTTTAGAGATTTTCATAGAAAGGTGGGATTTCAGTTCTGAAAACGTTAAAAAAGGAAACTTTTTACATTTTTGGGATTATAAAATGATGAGGGATTTCTTACTGAATCGGGATTCACGGAAGTAATACTCAAAAATCTGTGAGTTCTGTAGGAGTTATACCTAAAGGTTTTCGACTTGTATTTTGTGATTGTTTTTTTGAGTGGTTTTATCCGTTACGTTCAGTATCGAGACGATTTCGGTACTGAACCAGTTGTTGTTTCTTGATAGAATATAATGAGTACGTCTTCGTCAGGAACGGGAAAATTTTCCGTTTCCGTTGCAATTTGTACGTATAACAGTGGCCGTTTTTTGGCGGAGGAGCTGGAAAGTATCGCGGAACAAACGGTTCTGCCGACGGAAGTGGTAGTCTGTGATGATGGCTCGACGGACGAGACGCTCACAATTCTGGAAATGTGGCGAAAATCGGTTCCGTTTCCGGTGAAAATCTATCAGAATGCGGAAAATCTCGGTTACACGAAGAATTTTGAGAAAGCGGTTTCCACATGTTCTGGAGAAATCATCCTTCTGGCGGACCATGATGACGTATGGATGCCAACACGTGTGGAAGTAGTCTGTCAGGCATTCTCGCAAGATGCTGAATTGGCACTGGTGACGTCCGACGCTCAGATTATCGACGCGGACGGCATGGAACAGGGAATGTCATTACGTGAATTCGTAACTCGGATGCACTTGCATGATTTCTGGCATTTTTTCTTTCCGGATGATGTAGAAATGGTTCTCTGGACGGGGTGCACGATGGCGTTACGGCGTGAATTTCTGCCTGTGTGCTTACCGATTCCTGAGGGAATGGCATGTCACGATATATGGTTTTACATGGCGATGGCGTTAAGCGCGAGGATTGCGTTTTTACCGGAACCATTACTGAGGTACCGTCTGCATGGAAAGAATAATTCCACGGCACCAACGGTCGCGTTCTTACGTAAAAATCCCTCCCAGTGGCGGTATTTTAACGCATTTTTGGACACACTTTATGGGGAACATACGCAACTTTTCGACGCGCTGGAAGAGTTTTCACAGAAATTACCTGACACGGTAAGAAAAGAGCGTTTTTTACGTCAGTTACGCTGTCACCGTCGGCATTTTTCAGCACGACACGATGTACCACGAAAGCCGATGAACCTGATTCGGGAAATGCTGAACGGAGGATATTTTACTCATCCGCAACCGATTTTAAGTTGGCTGTAT
>JAUNAI010000085.1:0-12953 GCA_030527705.1 Planctomycetia bacterium
TCTTAAAGTTTTATCTTCATTGAGGGAGTTCAGAGAGGGATTTTCGGGGGTGAACCGTGAAATTTTCGGTAATCATAAAGCGCGAAAAGTGGCTAATTTACCAATTTTAATTTTATTATATCATTTTCATGATGGTATGCCAAGTCGCTCACTTGAATTTTATCGAAAAGGTAGAATCTTTTGTTTTCTATGATTTCGTTTTTTTAAACGTTTCCCAGGTAAACGCGTTAGGGTAATAATGAATGTCGGGTAACTCGCCAATTGGCCAGATGATGCCAATTATGTCGAAACGGAGAGGATGATTACAAGAAATCTGGTTCTGTTGAAGCCAGCACCAAACCGATGTGCGTATCCGATTCCGCTTTTTTTTATTTACGGATTCTACGGGCGTGGGGTATTCCTCCCAGAATTTCGATCTTGAACGGACTTCGACGATAACCAGTGTTTTTTCCTCGTCTGGTAACTCCATAATCAGATCAATTTCTCCCCTGATTTGGTTATTGTACCATTGATACCTCAGTTGTATATTCTGTCCGATACAGCGCATTCCGAACTCGTGTTCCAGATAAAAACGTGCGATTCGCTCTGACGCTGGCCCCAGTGGATCTCGATTCGCGAGTAGTTCCGGTGGATAGGGTATCGGTTCCCGTAATGGTGATAGGTCTTCCTCGAAAAGACTCTTGAATTTCAGAGAAATCCATCGGTAACATTTTTTCAGCGATTCCCACAACATAATGATTTCCGGAAAATGTGAATGGTGTATAAATGGTGTATGAATGGCGAGTAATCCCGGAGAGTAAAAATTTCTCCCCGGGAATCGGTTTTACTTGACTGTTTTTTATTTATACCGCGTCGGAATGGTATGATAATGATTTCGTAACGTGTTATAAACCTCGATTTCTACACGGTTTTCTCCTTCCTGAAGGAATCCTGTCAGGTTGAGTTCCCACGGTGAAGCAACGAGAATACCGGCGGAACGTCCGTTAATTCTTACTTCCGCACTTGCGGGCAACGCGGGGAAACGGACCATCACGCAGTCTGCGTTCAGGAATTCAGCCGACACGGTGATATTTTTCGTGTACAGAATCCCACCGGAGTAGCAGTCCAGTACATCTCCATTATCTTCCCACGCGCCAAAATGCGGAACGACGCCGACGCCCGTCCGAAGCGCAATCGGCTCGGCAAAAAGCGCGCCGCGGTCAATCGTCTCGGGTACGTTTTTCATTCTGACTGCCACGACACATGCTTTTTTCACCGTTTCAGGCAACTCGCACACTGCACGGCGTGTCCGTTTCTGATAAGAATCCGTCCATGTGAGGGAAATTGACTTTCCGTCCACGAAAACTTCTGGAAGTTCAGAAACCTGCTCATCTAGCGTGAAAATCATCCCCTGAAGTCCGGCGGGAGCGCGAAAACGGTACATCACGCAATTCGTTTCCTCCGTACCATTTACCTTCTGGAACGGCACGAAATCGCAGTCGAACCACGTCATCGACAACGGTGTTCCCGGTTTCGTTCCTGGTGGAATTTCGGAGGCTTCTGTCTGCGCCGATCGTTCTGGACATTTCCCTTTCTCGAAGAACCAGAATCCGCGTCCCGGCGTGGTGTACTCAAGCACGAGCGTCTGCGTTTTTCCGTTCAGCGTTACGTTTCGGACGTCCACAGCCAGTTCCTGACCGTCCAGCCAGACACGTTTCGGTAGGTTTCCGCCTTTCTGAATCGTCACGTCGCCAGCATACGTCACCTGCGTCTGAAGATAATAGACTTGCGCGGGATTTTCCGGGACGAAAACAGTTTCATTATGTCCCCATTTCGTGGCACCGAGACCGATAAAGTGGTCGGAAATAGACTCTTTTAGCCCGTGCCACCCCTGATGTCCGGGATTTCCCTCGATTCCTACACGCCATGAGAACGGGTACGGTTTCACGTCGGTTTCACCGGTTTTCGCGCTGTTTTTCACGTTAGTTTTCGTGCTGTTAAACTGTTCTAGAATGGAAGGATAATCATTTATCGGTGTTTCGGTCTTAAATGTTCGGAATTTCTCGCCGAAACCGTAAGTGACTTTCTCCCACGCACTGTCATTATAATCCGGCTCGGTCATCGCGTCGCAATTCGCAAGTTCCGCCGGTGTCAGACGATGAAAACGCATCCGACGCGCTTCGGCTCCGATTTTCATATTATCAGGCGTGACGGGCAGACGGAAATCCCCCCACTGATTATCCATCGTCGGAATCAGTTGCGCGTCCCACTCGCCGTCAAGCGGGAGAATACTCACCGTCTCCGTGGGTACGCTCTTTACAGTCTGGATTTCACCGAGTTTAAAGATAATTAACGCGGCTTCTTCTGCTGTCACTGGCATCTGAATATCCACCGCCTCAGCATATACACCCATTTTGGGAAGCGGTTTTCTCTCGCCAGTCATCGGGTTCCACCATTCCGGGTTACCGACGGCGTGGAATTTCACCCGTGCGCCTTTTTCGACTCCCATGACAAGAAAAACGTCCTGTCCCGCAATTTTTCGGTGGAGATATTTCAGCGCAGGTGCATTTCCTTCCACCACTTCCACATGTCCGCGTGGGAAAGAGGCGAGTGACGTCACTTTTTCGAGTGTCGTCAGCGTGCCGGTTCCATTTTCGCCGAAAAGTTCATTCACAATCGCCGACAGTTCCGGGTCGTTCGTGCCTGCATGGTCGCTGACGCACGGGATTTTTTCGAGACAGATGACCCTGCCACCCGCACGGGCGAAATCGCGGAGTTTCAGAATCGTTTCCCAGCGGACGACTTCCGTTCCGGGAAGGATAATGGCACGGAATTCCATTCCTGCTGAAGTAACGAGGCGGTTTCTGACGATTTCTCCACGCTGAATGGACTGGTCGTCGATGAACGTTACGTCACGCCCCGACGCGTAGATTTTTCGGGCGGTGTCGAACGCGGTTTTCGTCGCGAAATTCTGGTTTTCCGTGTAATTCGCCATACTTGGCGCAGTCGGATAAAGGACAGCAATGTCGCTCTGCCACGTTCCTTGACTCATCACGAAACTGAGACGCTCAAAATATTTCAGGAATGTCTCCATGTGTTTCCAGTATGGCTGGCGAAAATGATAGCACGGCGGTGCCCATTCCCACATGGAACCGTGCGTGGTGTAATAGAGTCCGTGAAGGTTCAGGAGCGTACAACCGTAGACGAAATTTTCGTTCGTGGCGTGCATTAATTGTGCTGGAGACGCACCCCAACCGAGAGAGTGGTAACCTTCCAGCCACACGCGCGGTCGGCGATAAAGATTCGCGACGGAGCTGGAGACTTTTCCTTTCAGAAAGTCGGCATGTCCTCCCGGCGTGTCATGTCCCGGAGCGGAATACCACCGCGTTGCACGGAAATAATCGCCGTATTCCGTCGGATTCAGACCACGTCCGTTATTATCGCAGCCGAAAATGAGACCGCGAGATTCATGCCAACGGTAAATTGGCTCGAAATATCGGTCTTCCGTGAGTTGCATCTGCACGTCTGCGTAATCCATGCGGAATTTCGCCTCGAAATCACCAAGTTTTCCACTCGTACAGACACCGGGCAGGTACGCGAAAAGGTCATAACCCTTCATTTTACGGAACATTTCCGGGAAATCGTCGCACCAGAGACGGTCACCGGGGTGGGTTCCGAGCTGTAATTCGTCGTTGAAGAACCAGTTTAACCCATTCGCGTTCTTGCCGGGGTTATGGTCCTCGAACGGCTGGAAAAACTTCTCGATGACACGCGCTCCACTTTTCGGGTGAATCGGATTCAAGTTTCCGGAAACGCGTTCTGTATAATACTCCCACACTTCCCAATTTCCCGGTTTTAGCGCGTAGGTAACTTTATTTCGTGCGTCACCAGTTTCTGTGAGCGCGTTACTAGTTTTCGTGGGTGCGGAGTCGGTTTCTGTGAGCGTGGAGTCCGTTTCTGTGGGTGCGTCACCAGTTTCTGTGAGCGCGTCGGAAAGCGGAATGCCGGGGGCGTAGGTTCCATCTTCTTTCACGGAATACGCCCAGAAACCGAGAGAAGTTTCCGCTGGCGTGGGCGTCGAAGCGTCCGGATTCAGGCGGACCTGTCGCGCTTTAAGAACGAGCGTGTTAAATTCCGGGTCATTATAGACGATTTTATTAAAAAGGTTATCGGAGCGTACCCAGTCGAGCGTGTAAGTGCTCAGACCGATTCCCATGTCGTATTTCTTGCATTCTGCGGCGGCGAAAGCCCAGAAATCCCACCAATCGGAGCTAAAAATTTCAGGGTTATTCGGGAAGGTTGGCCACCCAGGAGTGTCGCGGTGCGCGTAATTTACTTGCATGCCGGCGACGCCTTTTTCGTGTAATTCGCGAATCTGCCACGCGAGACGTTCTTTATTGAGCGGGTCGCCCGTCCACCACCAGAAGGGGACTTCTCCGAAACCGGGTGGAGGGTTCTGAAAGCCGGCCTCTAAAGATTCTACGCTCTGTTCTGAGGGATACCCAAGCTGCCCCCACGCAGACTCGACGCAGACAGTTCCGGAAATATAAATGACAAAAAACGCGAGAACCATACAGGTTATACGTACTAAAAAATCGAAAACGATCTTCATACAGGTACCTTTCTATTCGTTTTTCTTCCGAATTTACACGGAGATGATGGTGGGAAAATATAGGTGGGGACATTTCAGAAGATTTCTTTTAAAACAGACATGTTCAGCCCGTTTCTATGAAAAATGAAATCAAGTTACTTTATAAATTATACCATGTTCTAAGAATACGTCAATATCGTTTTGAAAAAATTCTCCAGAATTCCTAAAAATATTCTCACAGAGACTTGACGAACTCTAATGAATGAAGTACAATGAAAATAATAGCGTGACTTTTGGGGCCTCAGTTGCCGAGAAGTGAAAACGGAATTCTAGAATCCTTAAAACCTTTCCCCCTTCGCATTATGAAAAAAATCACCCTCCTTTTATTATTCCTACTGTTTTTCTGTGGCCTGCTGACTCCGGTATTTTCCGACGAAAATCGTAAGCAGGAAATCAGTCTGTTTCAGACTCCGATTCAGGATGAATTTTTGGAAAAGTCCGGTTTATTACTGGAATCCTTTAATGGCATGGTTCAGCCAATCGACGACCCGCGTGGCGTGCGTAAGATTCTGTGGTCGACACGGAATGATACGGAATGGATAGGCGTCGAATTCGGAAAAGAGACCACATTGGGCACGCGTTACGCCGTTGCTACGTGGGGTGAGCCGGTAACGGTTGGAAGTCTGATTGTTGTGTCAACTTCTCGTCCGAAACTCCTGAAAGAAGGCGTTCTGACGGAGAAAAATGTTAAAGATTCTGAAAAACTTTCCAGTGAGTCTTCTGAAAAACTTTCTGTGAAATCTTTGACTGAGCAACTTACCGCGGAACTGATCGCGGATGATAATAATTGGATTTCGGGTGTCCGACTGCTGAAAAATGGAGACGTTACGGAGGATGTGACCAGAAGTGCACGGGATGAATTAACGGTCTGGATGTTTCCGCCGGAGACGAAAAGCCGAGCGATTCGATTCGAGCATACTCCACTGGCGACGGATAAGACTTATGCTGGTTGGATTGGGTCGGTTTATGTTCTGTCGGAACGCGTGACCAACTTGGCACCGTTCGCGACGATGCGTGCGAGCGCTCAGGAACAGTACGCGGAGCGACTGAACGACGGAACGTATAATGACGTCTGGCAGACATGGGACAACGGAAAAGAAGGGAATGAAATGGTCATTTCCGCAGAAAATCCGGAACAGATTACCGTCATCTGGGACACTCCGGTCACCCTGCGCGGAGTGGCGACGCACTGGACGGGTTTTGCGGCGGCGGAAGTCGCGGTTTATACTGGAAATCCTGAAACGCACCCCAGTAACTCGGAGAATCCGGCGGACTGGAAAACGGTCGCGAGCCGGACAGAAATCCCTCACGGATATTGGCGGGTTCTGTACCCGAATTTCTTCGATTTCGGCGAAAATTACACCACGCGGGCGGTACGGCTGACCATTACGCAGACGACGCAGGAAACGCATCCACACTTGAACGAAAAGACGAAAGAGGGAAAACGTGTCTGGCTCGGTGAATTGCTGGCTTTTTCCGTGCTGAAAGATGAAAATAGAAAGGATATTGAGCCTGAAATGGCGCGGACGGGCGTGCGTGACAGGTCGGAAACGCAGGGACAGGAACACCCGCCGATTCCGGTACGTTTCCATCTTGACCGACCGGGAGAAGTTACGCTGGTTCTGGAAACTCCCGACGGAAAACGGGTGAGAAATCTCGTCTCCCAGACGAAATTTCCTGCTGGTGAGAATGTCGTCTGGTGGGACGGTTGCGACGACCTGTTACGCGATAAAGATAAAGCGAAACACGGCGTGTATTTCATCCCTGAACGTCACGTAGAACCGGGAAAATACGTCGTTCGGGGAATCGTGCATGATCCGATTACACCTCGATATGAGTTCTCATTCTATATGTACGGGAATCCTCCGTGGCGGACTGCGGATAATACGGGTGCGTGGCTGACGAATCATACGCCACCGTCTGCACTTGCTTTTTTGCCGGCGGAACGTACCCAAATCGGCGAGCCACAACTTTACATCGGTTCCTACATTTCCGAGGGTGGACACGGACTGGCGTGGTTTACTCCGACGGGTGGAGAGGCTAATCATCTGGAACTTGTGAAACGTGGTGGTGTCAACTGGGTCGGCGGTGTATGGACCGGAGCGCGTTATCTGGCGGTGGATAATGGACCTGAACGGAATCCGGAACATCGTTTATATGTGGTGGCTGGCTGGGAAATGGAAAAAGAGTCCGCGCGTGGTGAGTGTCGTGTAACCGCTCTGACGGACGCTGGTGACCGAGCGGTGTGTAAATATCCGTATGAAACGAATCTCACCGTGGACGGAAAACCGAATCATGAGCAGGCGGTGGCGGGCGTTGCCGTCTGGAACGGAATGGTGCTTGTCGCACTGAATCAGGCGGAAAATCAGCTCGTCTGTATCGACGCAAAAGCGAAATATAAGGAAAATAATGAGACGGAAAACGTTCTCTGGACTGCTAACTTGCCGACTGCTGGGAAACTGGGAGGCGTGGCGGTTGATGACGCGGGAAAAGTGTTTTTAATGCTCGACGGTGATGTTTATCGTTTTGAGAATCTCGACGCGGTACGTGGAAACTGGCCGAAACCGTGGATGAGCGGACTGGACGTGCCACAGGGAATCACTTTCGACGCGGACGGAAATGTGTACGTCAGTGAGGCGGGTACGGAAACGAATTGCGTGGCGGTCTTTTCTCCTGACGGAAAGCGGATTCGGACGATTGGGAAAAAAGGTCCGCTTCAGGTCGGGGAGTATGATGAATTTCAGATGCAGACGCCGACTGGATTGGCGATTGACGCTGAAAATCGATTGTGGGTCGCAGAGAATAATCACCAGCCGAAACGCGTGTCATGCTGGACGCGGGAAGGGATGTTAATTCGCGCATTTTACGGTCCGGCGCAGTACGGTGGCGGTGGAAATCTCGACGCGGGAAATCCGGAACGCTGTTTCTTCGGCGGAATGGAATTTCAGCTCGACTGGAAAACCGGTAAGGATAAACTTACTCGGATTTTGGCAAGAAAAGAAGCGACGAAATTCGCGCGTCCTGACGGTGGTTACGCTACGGAATTACCAGAGACGGCTTTCTACCTGAACGGGAAAACGTATCTGACGAACTGCTATAATCAGAACCCTGTGGCAGGGGCGCCGATTGCGTCGATTTACGAGTTTCCGACACGCACGAGTGCCAAAAAACACGATACTCAGGAAATCCGCCCGATGGCGGCATGTGGAAATGCACGAGAGTGGTCGATTTTTCGTGGTGAAGAGTATGTAGAACGTTTACCGGAAGGTGTGCGTCGTGAAGATGGAACGCTGAATCCTGCGCGTTTTCTCTGGTCGGACGCCAATGGAGATGGACAGGTTCAACCGTCGGAGGTGGAATTTGAAGCGGGACCCTGCGGCGGTGTGACTGTTCAGGTTCTCGATGGAAAATTGACGTTCCTCTGTGCCCGCGTCGGCACGAAAGTGAAAGTGGAGACCACGGCGGAAAACGGTGAAAAACGGGTCACGGAAATGGAGAAATTCCAGACCGTCGCGTATCCGGGAGTTTTCGGGAAATCGGATGTTTCCGAGAGTGTTTCTATTTCTGCACGTACTTCCTATCTGAAATTCTCGTTCAGTCGGAAACAGATTCTTGCGGATGAAGTACTTCCGCCCGCCTCTTCCGGGGGAGATCAGGCGTTACATGACGCGGAAAGCGGGGAGACTTTCGTTTCTCTGGGAATTGGCGGTTTCGCGCAGGACAGCCTCTGCGGTGCGAAAAATGGCGTGGCGAAATGGTGTTATCCCAGCGTCTGGCCCGGTCTGCATGCTTCCCATGAAGCGCATGTTCCGACTTTCCGCGGTGAACTCGTCGGTACGACGCGACTTCTCGGCGATGCTGTTCGGCTTAAGAATTATCCTTCCAAAATGGTCGCTGTCAACGGAAATATGGGGACGATTTACCTCTTCACGATGGATGGAATGTTCGTCGCGCAACTTTTCCATGATGAGCGAATCGCGCACGGCTGGACGATGCCTGTTGCGCAGCGTGGGACGGATTTGTCGCCGTTGACGCTGAATGGTGAAAATTTCTGGCCCTCAATCTGTCAATTCGCGGACGGAAAAACGTGTCTTGTAGACGGTGCGCGAACGGCGATTATCACGTTGGAGGGACTTGACACTGTCCGTGCGTTGCCGACTTCTTCCGTGACGGTGACGCACGAGGATATACAGCGTTGTCTCGACTGGAACATGGAGCAGGAAAAGCTACGCCAGAGTGTGACGGGAAAGAAAATCGTGACGATTCCGATTCGGAAAGGAAAATCGGGTGAGAATACGGGTGAAAAGACTGGAGAAAATGCTGGCGAGAATCTGGACGAAAACTCCGACGAAAAGTGGAAAGGGGCTGACTGGGCGGTAATTGACCGTTCCGGCGTGGCGGCGTGGTTCGACAGTAACTCGAAACCGTACGACGTGACAGCGGCGGCGATGGTGACGGACGGAAAACTGTGCGTCAAGTACCGGACTGGTGACAAAAACCTGCTGATGAACAGTGGTGAGAATCCCAACGCGCTCTTTAAGTCGGGCGGGTGTCTCGACCTGATGATCGGTGCGTCGGCGCCGGTTTCTGTGGATTCCGTTTCTGCGACGGCGGCGACTACGAAAATCGACCCGGAACGGAAAAACCCGGTGGCGGGTGACATGCGGCTTCTCGTGACGCTCGTGAAGGGTGAGCCACGGGCGGTTCTGTATCGCGCGGTCGTTCCGGGAACGAAAAAGTCAGTGCCATTCTCATCGCCGTGGCGGACACTGTATATTGACCAGGTGGAGGATGTCTCCGACAAAATCGGTTTTACGGCGGATGATTCGGGGAATTTTGAAATTTCCGTACCGCTTGACGTAATTCAGCTGGAACCGCGTCCCGGACTGACGATTAAGGGAGATTTCGGTATCCTTCGCGGCGTCGATTTCCAGACTATTTCGCGTACGTACTGGAGTAACAAGGCGACTGGCATCACCTCTGATGTTCCGAGTGAAGCGGAATTTGCCGTCCCGCTCTGGGGCGAGTGGAAATTCGTAGCTGAGTGAAAAAGATTATCCTTCTTAAAATAGAATGAGATAACAGAAGAATCCGATTCGTTCATTCGATGTACATTTATCGGATGAACTTTAAAATTTTGGAGGAAGAAATGTTCACTATACTTCAAAATATGAATTTTGTTACCCTGTTTCTGTTGACAATTTTCCTTTTTTCTCTACAAGAAAATTGGGGAGCGGAGGAAAACGCCCTAAAAACCGCGATATTAGAAGGAGACTTTCCTGCGGTTCAAGACTTGGTTCAGCATGGTGCCAACGTTTTGGCAAACGAGGAATTTCTTGAGTGGGAATCTCCTCTTTATTGGGCTATCGACAGTGACCGTGAGGATATTTACGAATATCTGTTAGAACACGGTGCTTCACTTTATCCACAGGACGATCAACTTATCATCAATGATGGAGATGGTTGCCAGAAAACGCCGGTGATGCTTGCCATTCGTTCACGTAAAAACCGAATCGCTCGGTATATCGTCGAGCACAACCTTCAAACGCCTTACGATTCGACAAGATGGATGTTCAATCTGGCAATTTGGTGTGAAAACCATGAATTTATTTCTTTCCTGCTGGAGTACGATTCCGGGAGCCGTAAGGAGTTTCTGAAGGTGCTCTGTGCCTATGTTCCTGTGGATTGCGACGAATTTTATGACATGTTGGAAATCGAAATTGAGTATTGGAATCACGCGCTCGAAGTTGTTAAACACCTGAAAAAGCAGTCCTTTTTCACTCCTACAAAATTGGGAGAGGTTAAAAAAGAGCTGGAAGAGGAACTCCGTATTTGTGTGGAGCTGAAAAAAGAGGAAGACGCTCGTCCGCCATACATTCCCAAGCCAGACCCCAACCGTCCACCACCGTTGGAGTAAGTTTCGCTATTCGTTTTAAAGATATATGAAAGAGATAGTCATCGCAGACAGCCACTTTCGTGGGTTTACACCTAGGGCTGTTACATATCGTTCCTACGGAGCTTGACGTGTCGGTAATTCCCCTTAATTTCGAAGCGTTCCGTTCCACCATTACAGGCTATTTAAATTCGTGGGATTTTAATTATCCATCAGTAACTTTAACCTCCATGATACATAGGAAGAAAAAATGCCAACCCACCGACGTAATTTTTTGAAATCGACCGCCATTTTCGGCGCGGGAATATTTTTTGCTGATGAATTATTCTCAGCGATGGAAACGCCTAAAATCCTGCTAGGAACGAATTTTAATACGCTGGAAGAAGCATTTTCCGCGTTAGATTTCGACCCGAACGACAGCGCGTCGATGTTTTTTGCTGTCACGTCCGATATTCATTATTCCAGAGAGGCGGAATTCGGGTTTCAGAAAGCGATTCCTGACCTGAACGCGCTCCAATTGCGGCCATCTTTCCTCGCGCTCCTTGGTGATAACGTCTGTTCCATGTCGGGTTCCTACGGCAGTAAACCAAATTACGCGCAGGCAGATCGTGAAATCGATACGCTCAAGGCGGACTTGGCGAAACTCCATTCCGACCTTGAAACGTTTATGCTCGTTGGCAATCATGATACGTTCCCATACGAAAAAGACGCGAAATATTTCTGCGAAAAAATGGGGATGAAACCGTATTACACGTTCGACCGCGGCGGCATTCATTTCGTGTTTCTGAACGGTGGACACGACGGTTTTATCGATGAAGACCAGAAACGCTGGCTTGCAGAGGTGATTCAGTCGTTCCAGCCGGACTCGACGGTCATTCTCGCTATGCACCAACCGCTTGGAGAAGCGAATGAGCGCGGGTTAACCATGATTTTGCCGGAGATTTTCGCGGATTTTACCGGTGACGTCTGGCTCTTGTGTGGCCATGAGCACTTTAATCGATTCCGGACTGTTCAGTTACCCAAAACGACTCTGCACGAGGTAATCATTAACTCATGTGCGAGTGGCTGGAAGCGTGACCGCCCGAATTACTGGATTTTCTGCATTAAAAATGGAAAAGTGTACGCACGAATCGAGCGACATATCGAGCATTCTTGGAACTGTGTGCTGAGCGTGGACACCATGTCCAAAACGCCGTCCCCGCTGTGTCAGCCATTCGAGGTTGTCAAGAACGACATTCTCGTCTCGAGCCTGATGGGACAGGACAAAAACATGGAAATTCATGCGGGAAAAGGTGCAGACTGCGGTACGTACTGGTTTTATCTCACGTCGATAACCTGTAGTTTTCCACTTCTGAAAGAGTCAAAACCGACGCGGTTAGCGATTCTCGGTTCTCTGAAATCCCCCTTTAACGGCACGCCACCAGATGACAAAAAACGACGTGTTTACGTTTCCACAGACAGCGAGAACTGGACACAGCTGGCCTTTCCTGACCAACCACAACCGGGAAAAGTCTGGATTTTCGCCCTTCCGACGGACCTCGCTGGCGAGCGTCTTTACTTCAAAATCGACTCTTTCGGCTATAAAGCGAACGACTCCTTCGCTGGCGCAGCGTTGCTGAAATAACCGAATAAAACATGAATTCCGAGGAAATAACGTCCTTATTATGTGTTATTTCGTGTAGTGTAACAGGTTAAAACCATGTAGAATGTACCGAAACAGTTCAATTAGCGAAAAAACTGGTTAGTAAAGGAAAGAGAATGAGCGAAATTCTCTCCATGTATGGTTTACAAAGTGAAGGCGAAATGGTTGCAGAATCTTTCGCAGATTACATGACCAATGGGGTAAATGCGAAAGATTTAAGCAAAAAAGTAGTCGCACTCTGGAAGAAATATGCAAGAGGTGTAAAATGACTAGTGATGAATTTTTGGCAAAATATCACGAATTGAACGAGGAGTATAGTGATGTGCGTCCGCAGGATTGGGAAGTATCCCAGATTCCAAACGATATGTTGTGGGAGCATGAATTGTTGCCAACGACTCCACAACGTGTTCTTGACTTCTGTAAGAGAAAGGACGATTTACGTGAGGAGTATTACGGCGACTTGATGGCTCGTAGATATTACAATTGCGTATCGAAAGGGAAAAAGAAGGAGTGGATGCGCCGATTAAAGGAGGCGTATGACGAAACCACCCGAGAACTAGAAAAGTCGGGTGTCGGCAGAATCTAGACCGGAATGAATCCGCCAAGCCTATGATAACCGATTTTGGTTATTACGCTCACACGGCGGATAGTTTTTTGGACTTTTAGGAACTCTTCGGAAATTCCGAAACGTTGCTGGTAGCATTTCGGCGGCGTCACCGAGATGGTTCTTACACCAATTTTAACTTGTTGATAACTTGCATTTTATAATAATTGGATAACAACTTGAT
>JAUNAI010000085.1:12963-14090 GCA_030527705.1 Planctomycetia bacterium
AAACCTCTCTAGTGAGAAGGTAAATGCCGTAAAATACGATATTTAGCGACTCCGATAGAGCTAAAATAGGACTATTGAAAATATGGATGAAATCATCACTTTGAGGGAGGTAAAACTAATCAAAATCAGGCATTTTTTGTCGTTAAAACTGGAATAAGAAGGAAACAAATTCCAAGCCACCATGGTCTTGCGTTTAAGAACTTATACGTAATACCACCCTTGACAAAAAAGGGGATATTACAGGTTACCTATTCTATTTTGGCGCTTTCCGTGATGTCGTCATTTTCTTTCCAACTGATAAGACCGCAGAATTTCTCGAAAAACGCTTGTAATTTGGCAAGCACTGCCTGCTTCTTTTCGAGGCGTCCTGCACCTTGAGGAGCGAATCGGGATAAAAGTGGGAGAATGGCATCAATATCCGTGCCGGTACTATGAAGAACTCCATCGCGGAAGGAATTCATCACAAGTTGGCGCGTTCTTTCCGGGTTCAAATTTTCCTCTTGAATTAGCACGTTCAAATCCGCTTTCTCTTGGGTGTCCACGAGTGTACGCCAATCTTCGTCCACACTGGAATCAGGTGTCAACGAATCGATAAAACCTTCTATCAACTCCTTCTTACTACGTAACTGAATACTTGAATCGACCGCGCGGTCAATGTCCACTCGAAGTTCCCGATTTTCACAATTGTCACTGTGATATTTTGTGACGAGCATTAGAATATAGTCGATGTTGATTTCTATCTGCTGAATCAGCTCGATTTCGAATACGACATCATCTATAATATCTTCCTTTTTGTGGTTCAGCCAACAAGTGCGTACCAGCTTCGGTGAATCGCGAGGATTTTGAGGGCGAAATACTCTGCGTCACTGAAGCCACAGAATTGGCGTTCGAGCATTTTAATTTTGTGGTTAATTCCTTCCTGTAGCTCCGTTGAAATCAAAGAAACTTTTCTTTGAGGTAATTAAATTGGTTCAAATGAACATGTAAGACCAATGCTCGTTGTGCCATTCCGATACGCCAGCCACGATTGAACGTTCAATTCCCCCCTATTGCTAAATTTGAGAAATCCCCCCCCTTGTAAAAAATCTTCAATATGTTATACTTTAGAGGTTCAACAGCCCTACAGT
>JAUNAI010000086.1 GCA_030527705.1 Planctomycetia bacterium
GTATCCGATTTTCTTCCGAATCTCATGCTGAACTTGGATTCCGATTTTGTCGCGGATTTTGACTCGGATTCTGTCTGGAATCTTAATTTAGATGTGGATTCTGACTCCGTATTCGCATTTATTGCCGCTTTCGAGTCGGTTTCTTCAGAATCGGAGCTTGTTCGGAATACCGGTGCACCCTGTCTTGGCGCTCCTTCTCTTGAGGCTCCCTGTGTCGGTTCATCTAGCGTCGATTCTCCCGGCCCTTCTTCCATGCTCTCGAAAAAGTCGCGTAACCGATTCGCTTCAGCCATGGGAGCACAACATGGAAGAATGAGCGTTATCAGCGTCACTTCAAGGCAGAACGCTCGTACCGTCTTCATGGAAACGGCCGAACGGTAAAAACGCGAAATGATTTTTCCTGAAACCTTCATTTTTCTTCCTGTTTAAGTCTGAATCGGAGGCTGGTTTATAATACGTGTAAAACGTATAAAACGTGAAATGAAAACTGAATATCAAGTCGGAAACTTCGCCCAAAAAATGTTGTGCGGGATACTCTGTACAAACAGCACAATCCAACTATACTTCAGTGGTATTTTGTTTATCGACAGCCTGCACGAGGATAATAAGTTAAAATGTGTAAATTTTAACGATTTTTTTAAATTTGACGTTTTTGTGGATTTTGTTGGCTTCTTTGTTTTTTCTGATTTTTGATGGATTCTTGGACGATAAAATAAGTTGTTTTTTGATTTCTTAAAGTAACCGCTGATTAACTCGCTTCTTAATTAATCGGCGCCTACTTAAGTATAATAAGAAAAAGGAGATATTATATGAATTCATGGAAATATCAGCGTATTATGAATACGGTCGGTTTTTTGGGCATTTTGAGCTTTTTCTTGCTCAGTGGTCATGCTGTTCTTCAGGCGGAAAGCACGTCGCAGACGAGAAATGTGTTGCGAGCAGAAAATCTATTACAGGCGGAAGATGTGTTGCAGGTAGAAAATGTGTCACAGGCAGAAGAAGGAATGACTTCCGAGGAGATTTGGCTTACTGGTCGCGAAATAGCCTTTCTCTGTAACAATTGTGGATTCGGAAATAAGAAGAATGATTGTGTGAAGTGTGGGAAGTGGATTGGTAGCGGTGGTTATCCGGCCTTTCTCTGTAACAATTGTGGATTCGGAAATAAGAAGAATGATTGTGTGAAGTGTGGGAAGTGGATTGGTAGCGGTGGCTATCCGGCCTATCTCTGTAATAGTTGCAGTTTTGGGAATAAGAAAAATAACTGTGTGAAATGTGGAAAATGGATTCCATGGTGAGTCGAGGATTTTATATCTCTGACACACGTTGAAATTTCAGGTTGGTGTCATTTCGTGTTAACGAGACGATTACCGAAAGAACGACCTTTCCCTGAATTTTTGTGTGTGAATGGTGTAGAATCGGAATTTTCCGGAAATTTGGTGTAAATCAGGGAAATTTTCGAAAATTTTAGTGTCTTACCTCTTGCGGAAAATGGCCGAAAAGATTATGATAAATAGAAAAGGGAAATGTTTCGAGTATTAAGAAAAATGCCTTAAACACGATCTCCTGATTCCTGATTCCTAATTCCTGTAAAAGTTTAACCTAGTGAGGATAAAATGAAAATTAAACAGCTTTCCGTCTATCTTCAGAATGAGCCGGGACATCTGAGTAAAGTATGTAAAATGCTCGCGGATGCGAATATCGATATTTTGACGCTTTCTCTTGCCGACACGCAGCAGTTCGGCATGTTGCGCCTCATCGTGAAGGATTGGGAACCGGCTATGCGCTTGCTCCAGAGTGCGGGCTGTATCGTGAAGACGGTGGAAGTTGTCGCGACGGAAATTGCGGACCAGCCGGGTGGATTGGCGTATATTCTTGGAATTTTCGAGGAAGCTCACTTGAATGTCGAGTATATGTATGCATTTACGTCGCACGTGCGTGAAAAAGCGATTCTCGTCTTCCGTTTTAGTGACCCGGATGCTGCCGTTGCGCTCCTTCATGAAAAAGGTGTCAACATTTTCGACACAGTTGACCTTTATGGGTCGCACATCGGATAATTTTTCCCATAGATGATACGCCCGTTAAAGAGTATTATACGCCTTTATTACGGGCTCACTGGCTCATAAAATCATCGTAACAGAAAAGAGTTTCACACATGGCTGAGTTATTTGAGAGTTTACCGTTCGAGAATCTTTACTGGAGTCAGATGGAGACGTTACCGCGGACGGAGTTGCGAGCGCTTCAGCTGGAGCGACTACGTCGGACAGTGGAGCGTGTGCATGAATTGCCGATGTATCGGGATTTTTTTGCGCAGAATCCAGTTTCGGACGCCGATTTTCAGGAGCCAGAAGATGTAATGAAGCTCCCATTTACGACACTTGCGGACCTGCGGGAACAGTATCCGTCGGGGCTGTGGACGGTTCCACGTCACATGATTGCGCGTGTTGCGATACAAAACGGTTTCGCTACAGCATTTACTCGGCAGGATATGGATGCTCAGGCGGATACGGTGGCGCGTTTTTTGTATGCGGACGGCGTGCGGAGTAACTCGCTTGTGCAGATTTCTCACGCTTTCGGACGGTCGGGGATGGCTTTCGCGCTTCAGACTGGAGTGGATACCATCGGCGCAGCGTCTGTGCCCGCTACGAATGAGATTTACGCGCAACCGCGAAACAGCGAGACGGGTTTCGTGACTGGTGATTCCGTGGGCGAAACGCTGGATGAAACGCTCACGTTCCTAGAAACGTTCCGAGTGGAAACGCTCTGTGCAGATGCGGAAGTTGTGTTGGCATTATGCTCGCACGCACACGAAACAGGGCGAAAAATGACGCTCAGAATGGTTCACACGCCCGCGACGGCCAACGGAATTGCTCTGCGGTATCTGTTACAGAAAGATTACGGACTGAAAGTGTTCCTGAACTGGGCGCATCCCGCATTTTACGGTGCGGGAATGGCAGGCGAGTGTTATTTACAGGACGGAATGCACCTACAGGAAGATCGGTTTTGGTTCGAGTTGCTCTCGCCGGAAACACTCTTACCGGTTCCGGATAACACACCGGGAGAACTGGTTGTAACGGATTTATCGCATGAGGCGCAGTCACTTTTGCGTTTCCGGACGGGAACACTTGCGGTAATGAATTCCACGCCCTGCCCGTGTGGCCGGACGGGGAGACGGATACAGATATTAAGGTAAAAAAAGAAACACAAGAAATACAAGAAACGCACAAGAAAAGCAAGCGTTCGCAGAACGCGAATAAAAGTTTTTTTGGAATTTTTTAATCCCGACGCAACCTGAAATTTTGCTTCGTCGTCGTTACGCGTTGCGAAACGACTTGCGGAAGGACCGCCCGACGCGATTCGGTGATTTAGCCGTTTTCAGGTCTGGGAGAGACCTATTTTGCAAAAATGGTCTCTCCCACGAACCGTAACGACATGATGGGTAGCCGATTCTTCCCGTTAGGGTAAAATTCGGCGTTAGTGTTTAGGAAATAATTAAAAACGGCGCGTAAACGCGGTAGTCTGTAGGATTGCCACGCAAGCGCGATTTTAGGTAGACGCTGATTAACTGGGAGGTGAATTAATCAGCGTTTCTTTAGCAACACGGAAGACGTCGTTGAAGACTTCCACCCCAACCCCTCCGGCGCTTTGCGCCACCTCCCCTAAAATGGGAGGCTTTTTTCCCACCTTTAATTTCACAAGGAGTTTCCTATGTCGAGAAAAACGAATCGTCGTGATTTTCTGAAAACTTCCGCCCTTTCCGCAACGGCAGTGACGGCTGTCGGCGCAAGTCCGCTGGTTCTGCCGGTCGGAGTGGTTCATGGTGCGGAATCGCCGAACGAAAAACTGAACATCGCCTATCTTGGTTCCGGTGGTCGTGCCGGAGCGAATCGTGGAGGTCTCAGCAGTCAGAATACCTATGCTCTGTGTGACACGAACCGTCAGACGCTGGATAAAATCGGAGCGGAGTTTCCGGATGCGATTCGGACGGTTGACTGGCGTTCACTGATCGATAATGATAAAATCGACGTTTTTGTCGTTTCGACGGCAGAACATCATCACGCGTTGGCCTCTATCGCCGCGATGCGTCAGGGAAAGAGCGTGTATACGGAAAAACCGCTTGCGCGTACGGTTGAAGAAGCGCGAATCATGCAGAATGAGTACATCAGTCGACGTGGAAAAATCGCGACGCAGATGGGGACGCAGATTCATGCTGTCGAGAATTATCGTCGGGCAGTGGAACATGTTCAGGCGGGAACGATTGGGAAGGTGACGGAAGCGCACGTTTGGTGTGGACGGACCATTGCACCGATTGGACCGGTACTTCTCGAAGAACAGCCAATTCCGGACCATATCGCGTGGAATGAGTGGCTCGGTCCCGCTCCGGAACGTCCATTTAACATCAATTATGTGAATAACGGCTGTCTGAATTGGCACCGACGCTGGGATTTTGGGACCGGTGTGCTCGGCGACATGGGAAGTCATCTGATTGACCTGCCTTTCTGGGCGCTGGAACTTCAGCATCCGACAAGCGTTACGTGTGAAGCGCCTGAGCCGGACCCGGTCGCGACTCCGCCGTGGATGGTGGTGACGTGGGAACATCCCGCACGGAAAACGTCGAGCGAGTTCACCAGTGGTCCGATTAAACTCGTCTGGTATCACGGTGCGGAAGGGATGAAACGCCGGAGTGATCTGCTTCAGCCGCTGGTCGGGAACGATACGGTCATCAACGATTGGTTCATCGGCGTCGCGTTCATCGGTGAAAAAGGTGTTGTGGTCGCGGACTATGGTAAGACGCTTCTCTCGCCGCAGTCGCGTTTCGCAGATTATAAATTGGATCCGTTTATTCCGTCGTCATTGGGACATTATAATGAATTCGTCGCAGCAATTAAGGGTGGACCGGAATCGTTGTGCAATTTCGATTATTCTGGACGACTGATTGAGAATAACCTCCTCGGAAACCTTGCGCACCGTGCGGGAAATAAGAAAATCGAGTGGGATTTCGAGAAATTTGCGTGCACGAACGCTCCAGAAGCCAACGCGTTACTGAAGTCAGATTATGAATATCGTGACGGTTGGAAATTGGTGAAGTAAAATAACGTAAATAGTTAAATATTAAGAGTTTTTTTGAGGGGGGGGAACTTTAAAGCCTCCCCTAAAAGGGGTGGTTGAGGCTAAACTCTCTACGCCAATTCTACCCTAACGGGAAGAATCGGCTACCCGTCATGTCGTTACGGTTCGTGGGAGAGACCATTTTTGCAAAATAGGTCTCTCCCAGACCTGAAAACGGCTAAATCACCGAATCGCGTCGGGCGGTCCTTCCGCAAGTCGTTTCGCAACGCGTAACGACGACGAAGCAAAATTTCAGGTTGCGTCGGGATTAAAAAATTCCAAAAAAACTTTTATTCGCGTTCTGCGAACGCTTGCTTTTCTTGGTGTTTCTTTTCTCTTTTTTCTTTTTAGTTCTTTTTCTGTTCTTTCGCCCACGTATCTTTCAACGTTACCGTACTATTAAACACTCGTTTTTCCAGTGTCGAATCGCGGTCACAACAGAAATAACCCAGCCGCTCGAACTGGCACCGATATCCCGGTTCAACCGTTCCCAACGCAGGCTCGAATTTACAGCCAGTCAGCGTTTCTTCTGATTTCGGATTATAGTCCGCGAGTCCCGTTTCCGGGTCCTTTACCAGTAACGGTTCCGGGAAGAGTCGCACTTCACCGTCTACCGCGTGCGCAGCCGACACCCAGTGAATCGTCCCTTTCACCTTCCGACCGTCCGGAGCCTGTCCACCACGCGTTTCCGGGTCATACGAGCATTTCAGCTCAATCACGTTCCCGTCCGCGTCCTTCACGACTTCTTCACAGCGGATGAAATAACCCCAACGCAGACGTACTTCTTTTCCCGGAGCCAGACGGAAATACTTCTTCGGCGGTTCTTCCATGAAGTCATCCTGCTCGATATAAAGCGTGCCAGAGAACGGAATCTGGCGTGTTCCGTCTTCCGGACGTTCTGGATTGTTGACGGCATCCAGATAGTCCACTTTTCCCGGTTCCCAGTTCGTGATGGTCACTTTCAGCGGACGTAAAACCGCCATGACACGCGGAGCCACCGCGTTTAGGTGTTCCCGGACGTGGAATTCCAAAAGTCCCATATCGACGCAGGAATCGACTTTACTGATACCAATCGTCTTGCAGAAATTCCGAATGGATTCCGGCGTATACCCACGGCGACGAATACCACAGATTGTTGGCATGCGTGGGTCGTCCCAGCCACGGACCGCGCCCGTGTTCACGAGTTTCAGGAGTAAACGCTTACTCATGACCGTTCCGCTCAGGTTCAGACGCGCGAACTCAATCTGGCGTGGGTTATAAATCCGTAAACTCTGGCAGAACCAGTTATACAGCGGGCGGTGATTCTCGAATTCCAGCGTACAGAGTGAGTGCGTAATGTGCTCAATCGAGTCACACTGACCGTGAGTGAAGTCATACATTGGGTAAATGCACCACTTATCCCCCGTCCGGTGGTGCGTGGCACGCAGAATACGGTACATCACCGGGTCGCGCATGTTCAGATTCGGACTGGCCATATCGATTTTCGCACGGAGCGTCTTGGAACCGTCCGGGAATTCTCCATTCTTCATCCGCGTAAACAGGTCAAGATTTTCCTCCACGCTTCGGTTTCGATATGGACTTTCTGTGCCGGGACTCGTCAGGTCGCCGCGCGTTTTCGCGATTTCCTCGCCCGTCAGGTCGCAGACGTACGCCAGACCATCTTTAATGAGCTGGACCGCCCAATCATACAGCTGGTCGAAATAGTCCGACGCGAAAAGCTCTTTATCCCACTGGAAACCGAGCCACTGAATATCTTCTTTAATAGCATCAACGTACTCATCTTCTTCTTTCGACGGATTCGTGTCGTCGAAACGGAGGTTACACTTTCCGTTATATTCCTGTGCGATGCCGAAACTCAGGCAGATCGCTTTCGCATGGCCGATATGGAGATAGCCGTTCGGTTCCGGCGGAAAACGGGTCTGAATATCCTTATGTTTTCCTGACGCAAGGTCTTCTTCAACGATTTTTCGGATAAAATCTTTAGAACCTGAAGCGTTATTATTAGCGCTATTATTTTCGTTACGCATGTCCGAATCAGCCATATCTTACTCCCATTTTTAAGGCATTTTTTATTTTCAACTACTCACAGAAAATCTTTCCTCATATTTTATCATAATTCCAATTTTCTAAAAGGGGGGGCAAGGAGCGTCTTGCAGGTGCTTTCATACACAAGTTCGTGTGTGACGAAATGAAATATAAAGAAAATTCCTTCTGAGAAAGTATGAAATCTATTTACGAAGATAAAATGACGATATAATCATAAAGAACCCGAAAAAAAGATAAATTTATGGGAAATTTACATGGGAAATGGAAATTTTTTGGGGTCTCCCCCTTGCGAAAACAAACCGCTGGTATAGAATAACATTGTGTAGCGTGAGAGTGTGTCGTGCTACAGAGTATTTTGTGAAATTCCATTTTTCAGGGTGTTTACGATGAAAAAATTCGAGATTTATCGTTGTCCGATTTGCGGTAACATGGTGGAAGCGCTTAATGACGGGATGGGTAAGCTCGTCTGTTGCGGAAAACCGATGGAAAAACTGGAAGAGAACACCGTGGACGCCGTTGCCGAAAAACACGTGCCGGTTCTCAGTCGTGGTGAGTATGGCGTGAAGGTTTCTGTCGGTTCCGTGGCGCATCCAATGACGGATGAACATTATATTGGTTTCATCGAGATTCATTCGGGCGACCGTCTCCAGCGTAAGTATCTGAAGGCGGGTGAGGTTCCGGAAGCGGAATTCAGTTGTCCTCCGACTGGGTGTGACGTGCGGATTTCGCCGGAAGTGCGTGCGTATTGTAACCTGCACGGACTGTGGAAGAACGAGTAAAAAAGAAACACACACAAGAAGCAAGCGTTCGTAGAACGCGATTAAAAAGTTTTTGAAAGAGGGGTCTGGGGAGAAAACAATTTTCAAAATGTTTTCTCCCTACGAGCGTTACGACATGACGGGTAGCAAGTTCCTCCCGATAGGGTGGAATCTTGCGTAATGAGTTTATCCTCTAAACACCAACGCCGAATTTAACCCTTTCGGGAGAAATCGGCTACCCGTAGAGAATTTACGATTGTGAGGAGAGGAACATTTTGCAAATTGTTCCCCCCTCAAACTTCCCCTTCAAAAACCTTTTAATCGCGACTTCGTCGCAGGTGTTTATTTCTATTTATTTCGCAATTTTTTATTTTTAAGGAGACTTTTCATGCACACACAACTTTTCCCCGGCATCGACTGGGTCGGTTTCGTTGACTGGAACATCCGCGACTTTCACAGTTATAATACTGAACGCGGTGCGACGTATAATTCCTACCTGATTCGCGACGAAAAAACCGTCCTTATTGACGCGGTGAAAAAAGCAGCGGCGGATACGCTTTTGGCTAACGTCCGCGAGCTGACCGACCTGGAGAAAGTCGATTATATCGTCTGTAACCATGCGGAACAGGACCATGCTGGAGCGATGGGGCAAGTTGTGGCGATGATGCCGAACGCGGAAGTTGTCTGTACGGCAAAGTGCAAGGAAATTCTCAGTGGATATACCGACACGACGGGGTGGAAATTTAAAATCGTTGCGAATGGTGAGACGCTCTCGATTGGCGAAAATACGCTGACATTTATTCATACACCGATGGTACACTGGCCGGACTCGATGTTCACGTATGTGGCAGAGAAAAAACTCCTCTTCTCGATGGATGGTTTCGGACAGCATGTCGCCAGTAGTCAGCGTTTCGATGATGAAATGCCGCTCGATGTGTTGATGGAAGAAGCGAAAATCTATTACGCGAACATCGTGTATCCGTACGGAGCACAGGTCGCGCGTGTTCTGGAAGCGGCGGCGGGATTGGAAATTGCGATGATTGCGCCGAGTCATGGTCTGATCTGGCGGAAGAATATCCCAACCATTCTGGAGGCGTATAAACGCTGGTCGGCAAAAAAATCGGAAAATAAAGTGGTCATTTTCTACGACACGATGTGGGAAAGCACGGAAATCATGGCGAAAGCGATTTATGAAGGTGTCATGTCCGTTCCGGGAGTGGTCTGTGAGATGCACCATGTCCGAAAAAGCACGCTGACGGAACTTTCGACATCTGCGATGGACGCGCGTTGCTGTGCGATGGGAAGCGCAACGCTTAACACGTTACCGACGCCGACGTCTGCAGCGGTGATGACGTACATGCAGGGGTTACGATTCCCGATTCGTTACGGACTTTCTTTCGGTTCGTTTGGCTGGGGAAAAGGCGCGGTGGAGGAGATTTCCGCGTGGTTCGAGAAAATGCAGTGGACGGAAGTCGTGCCGGGAGTGAAAACGAAATGGCGCCCGGACGCAGATGTTTTACAGAAGTGTCGTGAGGCGGGGAAATTGCTCGCGGAAAAGGCACTGGAAGATTAAAACCTGAGATTAAAACCAGAGCCTAAAACTGGAGATTAATCCTGTGAGAGCTGAAAAATAGCAGAATAGCCGATGATGTGATTCATCGGCTATTTTTATGCCTGATACACGATAAAAAAGGGGACATGGAGGTCCCCTTTCCTGAGGTAATTTAACCCTTTCCTAATTCCGGAGTATTCTGCTTCTTCATTATGGGTTCTCTAAATTGCTTCGGAACTTAAATAAATCAGCATTTCCATCAGAATAACTCCGTCTGGAATTATTCCGCTATACCCGGCGTATCGGAAATAATGGACATTTCTGATACGTCAGAAGTTACAGAATCCGTGGAGATCTCAGGGGCTTTCTGAGATTCTGCGACTTGTGATGTTCCTGCTTTTTCATCATTTAACGGTTTATTTCCTTTCGCGAAGGTCTTTCCACCACTGAGAATCAGAATGGAGGGCAGGTAAATCAGGTCGCCGAACAGCGCCATAAACATGAGTACCAGCATCATGATACCGAAATACAGCGTCGGTGTAAAGGTACTGAAGGCGAAAACGGATAGACCGAAAGCCGCAACGACGGTGGTCTGAGTCATAGCCGTCGCACAACGCCGATAGGCAGAAAGTGCCGCTTCACGGTGCTCTAATCCCTCAGCCAGAGCGCGTCGATACCACGTGAGATAATGAATCGTGTCGTCTGTCGCGATACCGAGCGCCACACTAGCGGTCATCATCGCACCGAGGTCACACAGGACACCTAACCATCCCATCATACCGAACACGACGGCAAGTGGGAAAATGTTCGGAATCATAGCGAGGAACCCACCGAAAATGCTCCGGAACATGAGCATAATTACTGCCGAAATGGTTACGAACGACAGTAAAACGCTCCAGAATAGGTTACTCATGAGGTCATGCTGCGTCTTGTATACGAGCGGAACGGAACCAGTATAAATCGCTTCCACTGCAGGTTTTTCACCCGGTTCATTCAGATTGTGTTCCGTAAGCCACTTCTCGATGACCGGGTCGATGACTTTACGCAGTTCATCCACGAAATAACCATAGTCCACGTCTGTGAGCGCCTTTACTCGGCATGTAATGCGGAAAAGCTCATCACAGTGATTAACCTGCCAGCGGTAAATCGCTTCAAGAAGCGTTTCCATTTCCTCATCGCTTACGAGTTGCTTCGTCGAATTCGGGGAAGATTTCTCCGTTTTTTCCAGAGCGAGAACCTGCGCACGGAGTTCCGCGAGCGTCGTGATTCCCTGAGTGCGGAGTTTCTGTTCCAATTCTCCCTCGATACCCAATTCTGCGAGTGTTGGACTAGCTTTCTGGTCTCCCTCAGCGGTATTCTGCGTACTGAATTTACGCTCTGCGGCCAGAAGGTCCTGCTTCATATATTCACGCAACTGCGGATAGTTACGGATAACCTGTCCGTTCCAGCCCGCTCGCTCTGCGAGAGACCCCGCCGTCGGGTCCGGAAGTAACGTAGCAACGGAAAGTACACCACCGACCTGCTGGTCATCTGCCAGCGATTTTTTGGGACGATTAAAGAATAGTTTACGCTTTACGTATACAGGCTTCGCGTCTGGAGTACCGATAGCGTGGTCGACAAGGTCTTTATCAATTGCCTGAATAATCTGGTCAATTAACATTAACCGACCTTTCAGGTTTTCTTCGATTTTTTCATTATCGAAACGCACGACAACTTCCATCGGTACGAGTGGTCCGAGATTTTCCTCAAGCCATGTGTAGTCGTGAATAATAGTTGTGTCCTGCTTGAAAAAGTTCATTAACTTCACGGACGGCTGAAGTTGCGGTAAACCTGCGAAACCGAAACCCATGATACATGAACAGATGAAACAGACTAGGAGTGGGTGATAAATAATAAAGTGTCCCAGCTTCTGCCACTGTCCACCAATGACGTCTTTTCGCAGAACTTCCTCGCCAGCCAGACTATTTTTAGCCATCTTTTCCGAAAAACGGTGAGATGGGAAAAGCTGTAAAATTGCGGGAACATAAAGGAAAATAATCGCCACGGAAATAATCACGCCAATCCCGGAGTAAAGACCGAAATTATAAATCGGTCCGAGTGTACTCGTCAACAGCGAGAAAAGTCCTAATGCGGTAGTCGTTGCTGCAATCGTGACCGGCATAAATGCGTGCTGAACCGCTCTTTCTACCGCTCCATGAATACCACCTTCTTCTTCCAGTGCGTCGTGGTAATAGTTAATGAAGTGAATAGCACTCGACATCGTTAACACATAAACCAGCGGTGGCATTGAGAGCATAATCGCGTCCGTCGAAGAACCGGTAAAGTTTACGACTGCAAGAGCATATCCTGTTGCGAAAAGCGCAGCGAAAAACACAATTGCTACTAGTCGGAAACTGCGTAGGCAGAGCGTCGCCATGGTTAAACCGACCAGTGCCGCTAGCCACGCAAGACGCATCAACGTTCGGTTTCCTTCTACGTCAATTGCTACGTTATCTACCGGAGGACCACCCATGTGCATCTGCGACGGTTGAAGTCCCGGTAGGACAATTAAGTCCTCTTCTGGAATCGCACTCCGATTCAGTTCATCCTCCGTCGGATTTTCCGGCATCGCAAGCGACAATTTTCGTTCCAAGAAGTTTTTCGGTTCTTTTTTTACTTCCGACTTACTCAGCTCCGCCTGAATTTCTTCGACTGCGCTGATCTGGTCTTTCGTCAGTTTTCGACGGTCGAACACAAACTCTTTTCGCGCAAGACGGTAAAGCTCACCGATGGGACCTTTCAGATTTTCTCCCTCACAGCCGGGACGGAGATAAATCATCGCCGCAGTACTCTTTTCGTCCATGCCGATCAGAGAACCTTTCAGACGCCCGACAGCTTCTTTAAAGGGAATTCCGTTACCTTCTTCCAGTTGCTTCGCGAAATCACGTCCAGACGTGTACGTCTCGTAATAACGTAAGTTATAGTCCTCAAGAATGACCTCACCATTCTTGTCTTTTCGCGGAAGAATACGATGTTTCATCACATCAAGACGTGGGTCATTCAGTGTACAACCATCCCAACTCATCAGAATAAACTGTTCATTCGGGAAGTTCTGCTGAAACCACGTGTGAAGGGCGGATTCCGTCGTGCCTTCCGGAAGCCACTCTTTAATGTTATTACGTACATTTTCCAGTGTCCGTTTCACTCCCAGAGCCATAATCGGTAGAGTGAACATCATCATTACCAGAATTAGTAACGCATACTTCTCATAAAATGTTTTTTTCATAATCCACTTTTTTAAAAGTTATTTGTTTTTCTTTTCTGTGTGAAAATGCTTAACGAAACTGATTCCACATGAAAATTCAGGGAAGGACGGTCCTTCCGGTAGTCGTTTCAGCATCGCGAAACGACGCTGAAACGGAATTTTATGCTACATCGGGTATAAACATGTCACACGAAGCGAAAATAATATTCGGAAGAATTTTCCATTTAAAAGAGTGAGGCAATTGAGTCCCTTTTAAAGTAGAGAAATTTCCACCAAAATACTCTATTAAAATATAACATGAAAATACTCTTCTGTCTATTGGAAAGTTGGAAAAAAATGAAAAAATATTCGGATTTTATAGACTTTTATGATTGTTGTAGTAGTAACGCACCGTTAAAGTTTGTGTATATTTTCCAGCTTGAAAATTGTGAAAAACCATAAAAAAAGAAGATTGGTAGAACTGGTAATTCTAGTGAAAATAAAAAGAGCGAAAAACCGTTTTACGTCTTCTCGCTCTTTTTATTGGGGATTTATTTTTTCTGGTATTTTATCTGGGAAGGTGAGTTAATTAGACTGACTTGCCGGGTGACCATTCATCATGAGTGTGAAAATGGCCGTGTTGTCGATATAGCGTCCGTCATAATTCCAAAAATTTCCCATTTTCGTGTCGGTTCCCGTTGTGAGTGTGTCGAGTAACTCCGCTCCTGCACCACGAGCGTAAATCGGAACGAGCTGTTTCGTATGGTCGTCGGAATAATAACGGACTTCTGGTAAATTCCCTTTCCCACGGTAAATCGGGGCGGATGTTGGAATTCCTTCTGCATCTGCGTTCGGGCCGTAAATCGCGCCGTTATCGTGGTCGGCCGTCACGATTAATAGGGTTTCTTCCCACGATGAGTATTTTTCTACCCACGCGCAGACGGCAGAAACCGTGTCATTAAAGTCGGACATTTCCTCGACACAGCGCGTCAGGTCTTTCGCGTCGTTAGCCACGTCGACCGCGCCGGACTCAATCATGAGAAAGAAACCAGGTGAGCGTTTCGGTACGTATTCTAGAGAGGATCCCGAAAAAGATTCCAGCGTCAGTTCTCCCATAAGTTTTCCGGTCTCAGATTCCGTCTTTTTCGGCATGAATGCTAGAACATTTAATGCCGCGAGCGTGACTTCCCGGAGCGTCGGTGATGTGGAGAGTTGAGGAACGTTGGCGGAACGGTGACACTGGAAGGAGTTCGCGACCGGTGCGATTCCGAGAAGACGAGCGGGAAGTTCTGGGAAATTCCCCTCCGGATTTTTCTCCATATCCGCTATTTCCGGTGTTTTATTCGGCTTTTCCTCCGCTTTTTTTCCGGTTACGTTTTCT
>JAUNAI010000087.1 GCA_030527705.1 Planctomycetia bacterium
TCAGCCTAAAAAGTATCCAAAAATCACCAATTTCAGCCTAAAATCGATATTTTAAGGCACCTCATAGCGACGCGAGACGCGTCGCCTCACAAAATCGCCACTTAATCGCCTCTACTTTAGGATAAAATATCCCTAATTCCCGTGAGGATAACGATTCGGGGTGTCCCAGTCGGCACTGCCGCGGGGGAAGGTGTTCGGATTAGAGGTTGGGGCGGTCGGTTGCGTTACGGACGGAGCGGAATTCCAGCTAGGTACGGTCTGACCAGGCGCAAGCGGCGCAGTCTGGGACGGTTGAACGTATGGATTTTGCGTGTTTTGATTGGCTGGAACATCCACGACCGGGACCGAAGTGGTTCTGCCATAATTTTCGGCTGGAGGCGCAAGCGGTGTTGTCTGTGGCGCGTTTACCGGAATCTGCCCTGCGTCGGGATTGTCGCCCACGGTGTAACTACTTCGAGGACGATAATTGTCCGACGTAATCGGGGTACCGAGAGTGCCGTCCGGGTTCACGGAGCGTGAGGCCTCGAAAGCCATATTTTTCGCACGGTCCATGATTTGGTCGTCGGAAGAAATCGTACGTTGCTGAAGGTCGTACGTCCAGACATGATGGTCCTTGATTTCGTTCGCGCTGAAAGTTTCGGTGAAGAAGTCGAGTGGTGGAAATTCGTACCACGGCGGAGCGACTTTCTGTTTCACGACCATCGTCTGGTAGTTGTCCATTTCGAGACGGATATTGCGTGTGCCATAGTAAGTAAAGTCGGTCGAGACAGGCGTTTTTCCGATTTGGTGACCGTCGACATAGACCGTCGCGCCGGGCGGATTGCTGTTGATGGTCATACGCCGACGCAGACACCCGCAGGTCGTCAGAATCGTCAAGCAGAGGACGAGACAGCAGACCTTTCGGAATGTGAATGGATTTTCGGACAGTGAAACACGCAGGAAATTCATGGCGTTTAATGACCCTTGGCGAATCTCGGAAAAAAAGGAAAGCTTGACCGCACACGTCGGCAACACGGCTACAATATAGAGAGAGTATAACGATTTTGGAAGATTTAATCCAGAGCAATTTGGGGATTTTTGGAGATTTTAGAGAAATTTTTTTCTACTAGCGATATTTAGGCTAAACACTTTACGCAAGTTTCTACCAAGTAAACTCGGAAGAACTTGCTACCCGTAGAGAATTTGCGGTTGTGAGTGGGGGAACATTTTTGAAAATTTGTTCCCCCCTCAAACTCCCCCTTCAAAAAACTTTTAATGAAGGGGATTAATGAAATTACAGCGAGCGGACGTATTCGCACAGGTCGCGGATTTCGTCGTCGGTCAATTTATCGACCGCGCCTTTCTGAACACCGTGGAGACCATCTTTGAAGAGCTGGAACAGCGTCGGATAGCGTCCGTCGTGGAGATACGGAGCCGTGCGCCATACTTCACACAGCGTCGGGCAGTCGAAATCGCGTCGGCGGTCGAACGGGTTTTCCGTGTTCACGTCGTGCATCTGCATGTCGGTGTAGTACCATTCCGGGTCGTGACACTGCTGGCAGTTGACACGGTAGAAAATCTCCTTACCACGGACGGCCTGTTCTGAAAGTTCACCATTCACCAGCGCCGGGCTCGGGAGCGGTTTCATCGTCTTCAGATATTCGTCAATGCAGAGCATCTCAGATTCCGGACGGACGGAGAAGAGGATGTGTTTGAAACCGGAACGGACGCAGGCTTCCGCATCAGCACGAATACCGGAAATCATCGTCGGAGGCGTTTCGTGTGAGAGAAGAAGCGATTTCGCATTCTTCGGGTTACCGAGACCGTCGTTCATGAGGTCCCAGTTCAGACCGTCCGGACGAGTGTACGGATGGCAAGAGGCACAGGACTGCCACTGCTGGAAACACGCTTCACCGTCGTTGAAAACGCGATAGCCGAGACGTGCGTCGCTCAGCTTGAATTCCGGGTTGAGCGTGATGGACTGGACTTCTTTTTTCGTGGCGAGGTCAACGACACTGACGGTATCACTGAAGTACATCGGAATGAACGCTTTTCCGTTGGCGAGAGCGACCGTACGCGGACCGTTGCCGGTAAGTTTAATACGGGTACGCATTCCTACGAGGAACGCCAAGTCGTTCGGAACGTCGGCGGAGGAGGCGGAGCTGTAACCATAGTTACTCTTCTGTCCCTGCGCGTCGGTTTCCTGGTCGGCAGCGGCGATTTTAGTCAGTTTTTCGAACATGGCGGGCGCATCAATCACGCTGATTTCGTGCGTACCGGCATGAGCAACGATGAGTGATTTACCATCTGGCGTCATTTTCACGCCCCAAGGATTTGAGGCACCGAGGTCGATGTCGTCAAGAAGTACGACGTTGATGAGTTTACGTCCCGGAACATCGATAATCGCAACCGCGTTGGTGTTCATCCAGCCACGTTCAAGCTGCGTCGTCGGCATCTGATAACGGGCGAGGTTGTTCGTTACAAAAGCATATTTCCCGTCGTCAGAAATGGAAAGTTCATGGAGCGAAACACAACCATTGAGGAGACGAATCTGTCCCGTTTCGAAAGTCTCGGTATCCATCCAAGTCACTTCCGCCGCTACATCGTAACCGTCGGCAGGGTCAATCGGGAGATAGTTCGAGACGAAAATCGTTTTGCCGTCCGGCGTGACATCGACCGAAATCGGTTCGTGAAGCATCGGAACACGTTTCAGTTCTTTTTTCGCTTCCAAGTCGATGACCGAAACGTCCGTGGAGAAACGGTTCGCAACATACGCGATTTTTCCATTCGGGTGAACGACGATACTTTCCGGGCAATAACCGACCGGAATCGTCCAGTCGATGTTTCCGCTGGCGATGTCGACACAATGCACTTTGCCCTGTGGCGCAGTGGTGACGAGGAGTTTCGCGTCATTCTGCCACAGAACCGCCCACGTCGGCGTTTCGGGAATGGTCAGTTCTTTGAGAACTTTGCCGTCGTTCGTGTCAATCTGCGCGATTTTGGCGGCATCGAATTGTACGAGGTAAAGCAGTTTCTGATCGGCAGAAACTGTGGTCGAGTGCGGACCTTTATAGGCTTCATCGCGGGAATAGTCGGCATTTTCTGCATGAACAAAACTACAGAGCATCAGGCAGGCCAACAGGATTGGGTAAAAAATGGATTTCATGTGAATTTCCTTTCTCTCAAAAAAATTCTTCTATTCTTTATGATAAACCGAAATCCATTTTTTTGCAAGGGTGGAAAACAATTTTTTTGGACCTTTTTTAGGAAAAATTAAAAATTCTGGCGATTTTGGGGATAACAAAAAATAAGTTTTGGGGTATAATGAAGGAATAAATTTAAAACCTCCCCTAACCTGGATATTTCATATCCCACGGAATTCACGGAAAACCAGTGGTTTTAAATCTCCCACAGATCTCACAGAATTTCACAGATTTTTAAATATTATGATAATTTAAAATCCGTCTGTGAAATCAGGCTTTTCTGTGCGAAGTGCCGTAAAATACGGGGTCCCGGAAAGCAAGAAACTCAGTGTCCTAAATCATTTTCATCTCCACAAAACTCACTCCTTTCTGTAAAAATCTGTGAGTTCTGTGGGAGATTTAATGGTTTTTGTTTCCGCGTTAAAATATACTGCGTTATCTTAAAGTTCCGATGAAAATAAGGGTTACATGCCGTATTTTACGACACTTTAACGTTTTTTACCGTGTAAGGTATGAAATATTCAGGCTAAAAGGGGAGGCTAAACTTAATCGCAGTCTTCGATTGCTTGCTTTTTGTGTTCATTTTTTATTTTTGTTTTTATTTATGTCACGTTTTCATTTTTCCGTCGGTCCTTTCGCTTACCAGATTGAATCTGACATTCCTTGCGTCGTTCAGGCGGTCGAGAGAATGTACGAGGATTATCCACGATTGACCGATGAAGATTGGACCGATTTTCATATCCGCGTCGTGCCGGACGGAGGGTTGTTGCGGTCCATTTTCCGTCGAAAAGCGCGTCTGTTTCTCGATAATGCTGAGCCATTCGGGGTGTTTAACCGGAATCAGGCGGGCGCAATTCTGGAATGGGGAATGAATTGGTGTCTGTGGCTGAATCTGTACCATTGGATTATTTTTCATGCGGCGATGCTCGAAAAAGATGGACGCGGACTGATTCTTGCGGCGGAATCAGGGGACGGAAAGAGTACGCTCGCGGCGGCGTTGGCGTTTTCCGGCTGGCGGTTACTGTCGGACGAGTTAACGCTCATCGACCCGGAAGATACGGTTTCTCTGCGTCCGGACGCTCCACCCGTCGCGCGAATGGTGCCGATTCCGAGACCAATTTGTCTGAAAAACTCCTCGATTGACGTTGTAAAAGCGTTTCGACCGGACCTGACGTTTTCGCTGACGTATCCCGAAACGACGAAAGGGCGCGTCACGCACGTGAAACCGTCAAAAGACGCGGTGGAACGGATGTTGGAGCGCCCTACTCCGCGGTGGATTGTGTTTCCGAAATACGTTCCGGGAAGTGCGCCACGGTGGACGAAATGGGAAAAGGCGGAGGCGCTGATTCAGTTTGGTGGGCACGGACGTGGGTATAGTATGTTAGGGAAAAAGGGTTTCGAGACGGTCGCGAATGTGATTCATCACTGTAGTTGCTGGCGGTTTGAGTATTCGCGGTTAGAGGATGCTGCGGAAGAATTCGCGAAATTGCGCGTGTCGTGAAAACAAAAAAGAAGAAAAACAAAAACAAAAACAAACACAAGAAAAGCAAGCGTTCGTAGAACGCGATTAAAAATTTTTTTGGAAGAGGGGTCTGGGAGAAACCTATTTTGCAAAAATGGTTTCTCCCACGAGCGTAAATTCTCTACGGGTAGCAAGTTCCTCCCGTAGGGTGGAATCTTGCGTAGTGTGTTTAGCCACGATTATCCCAAAATCCCCAATTTTTAGGTTTCGGGAAGCTGAAAAGGCTCTAATTGTTTTCGGCTTTTTGTTTCTCCTCATGCTCTAAAATTGCTTCGGCTACATGAACGTTGGAATAAATTAACGGTAGTGACAAAAATGGTAAAACAGTCAAGGTTAACAATGGAAATAGAATAAAGGGGGGAATCAGACCAACAAGAAACAATGCAAATCCTAATCCTTTGTTGGCTCGTTTTTTCAAGGGTATTTCATGTCGTCTACAATAACGGTTAAGATTTTGGGATGTCCCTATCAGAAGAACCCACATCCAATAGATATTGCAAAACGGAATGAAACAGTTCTCTATCGCTTTCGTTGGCGTTGTGTCGGCATAACCGTCTTGGATAATGTTCCAGAATCGGTAAAATAGGATAAGTTGCATGCTCCAAAGTCCAATGAGGATAAGACGATATATTGAGGAAATAGCAACTAGATCGCAAATGCTATAAAAGAAGCATTCAAAGTTTATGAAGAATCCAGAGTGTCTTATGATTGAGAAAATGAAGTTTAATGCCAGAAGCACAAACGCAATTTCATAACCACTAAGTATACAATATGCAAACTTTCTGAAATCTCCGCACTTATACGACGGTTTAATCCGTGCGAGTTGTTCCTCGTCTGGAAGTTGTTGGTATGAGAATTGCGGTTGGATTAGCGGTTGTGGCTGAAATTGTGCTTGCAGAGGAGCGTCGGGCACTTCTTTGATGAGTAATTCGCCACAGTATCGGCACTTTTTGGCAACAGCAAGAATCGTTTCGCTACATATCGGGCAGATTTTCGTTTCGGGAGTATTTTCGTTGGACATGATTGGATTTCTTGTGATGGTAAAGTCGTTAGGAATCGGGAAACGGTCGGCGTAGGACGTTTCCCGATTACGTATTGGGACGAGGAATTACTATATTCTTTGTTGGTATTCCAAAATTGTATCCGCAACGCGTGCGTTCGAGTAAAGTAATGGTACAGCTAAAAATGGCGACAACAGGTTTACATAAGGAATTAAAAAGACAATGTAAGTTGCAATTCCCAATTCTTCATTCGCTGGTTTGTATAGCGGAATCTGATGACGATTACAGTATTGATTCAGGTTTTGAGCCGTTCCAACCAATAGTACCCATAGCCAATAAATATTGAAAATCGGAATGAAGAAAAATCCAATCGCCTTACCGGGCGTCGTGCAGGCGTAACCATCCTGGATAATGTTCCAAAATCGGTAGTTTAACATAATACATAAAACGAGCATGGCAATGTTACCGATTGTAAATGGAAGAATACCGACTAAAATGACGATAACACCAGCTGGCTCATCATCGCCACAGCCTCCTGCCACGATACATGCAATAATGATACTAACCAGCAAGAAGCCTCACGAACATAAAAAGGCACTGAGTATTCCGTGCACTAACTTACGGAAGGAACCTTGTATATATCTCGGTTTGGGACGTAAGAGTTGGTTCCGATCCGGAGCCTGTGGTGGATATTGAACCTGTGGAGGATACGGAGTCCGTGGTGGCGGAGGAACTGGGGGTGGTGAGACAAGTATTTCTCCACAAAATCGGCACTTTTTTGCCGCTGCGTAAATCGTTTCGCCACACATTGGGCACGGTCTGGTTTCAGTTGAATTTTCGTTGAACATGTTTTTTCTCCTTATTTGAGTGGTTTAATTTTCTGTTAATAGGTGAAACCGTATTTGTCTCGTGCGAGGGAAAATAACGCTTCTGTGGCGACGTTTATTTCTGTAGATAACTGGTCGCCACGGATAACCACGTTAAGAGTGCCTCCTAAAAACCCTTCAAGACTATCAGGATGTGTAAAACCTGCTAACAGATTAAGGATTTCTGTTTCCAGTTGGACATAATTACGAAATTTTGTCTGAAAGTCGACAGGGCAATTACTAATGTCAATTGTCGAAACATTACGAAGATAACGCGCTTGCGTCTCGCTAAACGATCGTATATCGCCGATAACACCCATAACGCCTTGAACATCGTTTGAGTACCCCTGCGCGCGTTGTTGTGCCTGCTCCATGCTGTTTTGTCGTAGTGCGTTATACTCACACAAGAACGTCATCGCTTCACAAACATAGTCCGCCGGCGTAGGTTCGCGGTAACGTGTTTCGGAATCCTTGTAATCCTCGTAATCCGAGAACAATCCGAAATCACACCCGTACAAGAACGGGAGGAATAAAAGTGATAGAGCTGTCAACGATGGAAATTTACCGTTTTTCATGGATAGTGCTCCTTTTAGGGAAAATGAGAAGGCACTACCGATTTTACGTCGTACAAGAAATAAAAAAGGGAGTGCATTACAGCATCCCCGCATGAAGGTCCTCGAAAAACCCATAACCATAGATACGTAACGAACTCCCAATGGAGCTGATACGCTTCTAACGGTTATGGACTTTCGAGTACATACATATCTAACCACGTTACTCATAAACAGATGATGAATAACGTGCGCCAGATTTCGCCAACCTGGAATTTTCGAGGTTCTCATGCGGTAAAGCGATTTCGTAGGCAAACAAAGCCTTATGACAACTAAATTATATATGACGTAACATTAAATGTCAAGGGGTGGGGAGAATATTTTAAAAGAATTTTGAAATATTTTTTAATCCCGTTTCTCATTCGGTCCCTCTTTACAAAAATGTGGAATTAGGGTATAATGAAGATGGAGAATTGTGTCAATAGTTACTAGTCAGGAAATGCGCTATGTTGGCGAAACGAATTATTCCCTGTCTCGACGTTCATCGCGGACGGGTCGTGAAAGGGACGAATTTTTTGAATCTTCGTGATGCTGGTGACCCCGTCGAAGTGGCGAAACGGTATGAAGCGGAAGGCGCGGACGAGCTGGTTTTTCTCGATATTACCGCTAGTTACGAAGAACGCAGTATCATGCTCGACGTGGTGCGACGGACGGCGGAACAGTGTTTCATGCCGGTCACGGTCGGGGGTGGGATTCGGACGATTGACGATATTCGTGCGTTGCTCAATGCGGGGAGTGATAAAGTCTCCATTAACTCGGCAGCGGTGAAGAATCCAGAACTCATTCACGAGGCGGCGCGACGGTTCGGAAGTCAGTGTATCACGGTGAATATCGACCCGAAACGGGTGAAGCGAGAAGATGGAAGCGAGTTTTGGGAAGTGTTCATTAACGGTGGACGGACACCGACGGGGTTACAGGCGGTCGAGTGGGCGAAACGTGTCGAAGAACTCGGCGCGGGAGAAATCGTGCTGACCAGTATGGACGCGGACGGAACGAAAGACGGTTACGATTTGGAAATTACACGGGAGGTTGCCGATGCGGTGAGGATTCCAATTGTGGCGAGTGGCGGCGCGGGGAAACCAGAACATCTGGTGGAGGCGGTGAAGGTTGGTCACGCGGACGCAGTGCTCGCGGCGAGTATTTTTCATTATGGAGAATACTCGATTCAGGGCGTGAAGGAATTTATGATGAAGGAAGGGATTCCGATGCGGGTGTGACGTGGAGTTGGATTTTTGTGGAGGGAATGATTCACACGGTGTGATTTAGAGTTCATTACCGAAATGCCAAGCTCCATAGGAGCGTCATGTAATAGCCGTGGGTGTAAACCCACGGATGAACGGAATCCCCACCCACACCGACCACGTAGCGCGGTTGGTGTTTTTAAGGGGTTTACCGTATACCGGGGGTAAAAAACCGGCTACATACATTGGACCGCTACGCGGTCAGCTGACGGTGTTCTACCGTCTATTATGAACGTTTCTTTCTGAGCCGTATAAAATATACCGGCTAAAATGGGAGGCTGTGTGAAACGTGAATACAAAATTTTACATAGATTATAGTAAAGAGTAGTTTTAATAATGGGGAATGAACCATGTCCGAAGAACAGAAAGTGACGGAAGCGCCGAAGACGGCAGCTCAGATTGCAGCGGAAGAATATAAACTGCGTCATCAAAAAAAGGTTCACAAGATCGATAAATTTTTCACCGCGCTGGTGAAACTGAAGGGGAGTGACCTTCACCTGAAAGCGGACCGACCACCGTATATCCGCGTGGGTGGCGACTTGAAAGCGTTGAATCACCCACCGATTCCGGATGGGGAGATGGTCGATATGCTGTTCGACATCATGGACGAGCGTAACCGTCGGATTTTTAATGATGAAGGTGGTGCCGACTTCGCGCACGTGGTGGAAGTGGACGGCGTGCACTGGCGTTTTCGTGTGAATATCCTTCAGCAGTTGGGACACATGGGACTTGTGGCGCGTCGCGTGAATAACGTGATTCCGGAGTTCGAGAAGCTCTTCCTGCCACAGTCGCTGGAGAAATTGTGTCAGTATTCGCAGGGAATGATTCTTCTGGCGGGCATTACCGGTTCCGGAAAATCGACGACGATTGGTTCCATGCTGAACTGGATTAACGCGCGGTATAAGAAGCATATTCTGACGCTCGAAGATCCGATTGAGTTCACGTTTACGGAAGATAAGTGCCTGATTAACCAGCGCGAAATTGGTATGGACGTGAAAGACTTCATGATCGGTATGAAACATGCTGTCCGTGAAGACCCGGATATTATTCTCGTCGGTGAAATGCGAGACCAGGAGACGTTCGAGACGGCTATTCACGCGTCGGAAACGGGTCACTTGGTGTTCGGAACGATTCACGCTTCGACAGCACCAACGACGATTAACCGTATTTTGGACCTTTTCCCGCAGGACATGCACAAGGCGTTACGTAGTGCGTTGGCGTTTAACCTGAAAGGAATCGTGGCGCAGAAGTTGCTGAAATCGATTTTGCCGGGCGTTTCCCGTGTTCCGACGTGCGAGGTGATGTTCTTTAATCCGACGATTCAGAAGCTGATTCTGGAAGAACAGGACGAAAAACTTGCCGACGCAATCCGAATTGGTTATCAGGAAGGAATGCAGGACTTCACGAAATCGCTGAAGGACCTAGTCGAGAAGAAGATGATTACCCGTGAGACGGCTTTTGAAGTCGCACCGAACCTAGAAGCGCTGAAGATGGCGCTCAAGGGTATCGAGGTGAAAGAACCGGGTATTTTGTAGTTGGTGGGGAATTTTGGGGGGACGTACACCTGTCTTGTTTCAGAAAATGTGTGTTTTATATCGGAAAATAAGGTATATGAGCTCGATAAACGAAACAAGTTGAGGTCTACCTTTCATTATATTATGTATTATATAAATATAATACATAATATAATGAAAGGAAGGATTAAAAGGAGTTGTCTCCCTGTATTAAGTGTTTTTATATTTTCAAAAATCCATAAAATTCAGGTGTCATCGTGTCGGCAAAAAATAATCAGAAGAAAACATCGTCCATTCCCGAAACGCAGAACAGTAGCGACGCTACGGTCGTAACGGTTGCTGGAAATACGGCTGAACAGGAAAGCACAGGACGCGCAGTTCGTGAGATTTTCGAGTCGATCGCAATTGCGTTGGTGTTGGCGTTTCTGTTTCGGACGTTTCTTGCGGAAATGTTCGTGATTCCGACGGGGTCTATGGCGCCGACGCTTTTCGGACAGCATAAGGATGTGAATTGCCCGGAATGTGACGCACGGTTTCAGGTTGGTGTGATGGCAGGACGAACTGTTGAGTGCGCTCTGTGTCCGAACTGTAACGCGGTGATGAATTTTAAAGCGGAAACGCAGAAGGGAAACTCGAATCCAAATTATACAGGTGACCGAATTCTGGTTGGGAAATATCCATATTATTTTTCCTCGCCGAAACGCTGGGATGTGGTCGTTTTTCTGTTTCCGGGCGGCGCGAATATGAATTATATTAAGCGTTGCGTCGGCTTGCCGGGTGAGACGATTAAGATTCAGGGGGGCGACATTTACGTGAAACCGTCGAAGACGGAATGGGAACGGAAAATGAAGCTGAAGGAGCGGAGATTGGCGCGAAAACAGAATGCGCGTGGTGGTGCGGATGGAGTGGATGATGCACAACCGACGATGCAGGAAGCGGTACAGGATGAACGCCCATTTAAGATTGCGCGTAAATCGCCGGAGAAAATTTTGGCGACGATGATACCGGTTTATGAGAATAATTATCAGAGTCTGCGTCTGCGTCAGCTGAAAGATAAGGTCGATGAGACACTGAAAGGGAAAGTTCCGCCGTCGCGTTGGCATCAGGATAATCAGATTAACGGTCAGGAGTATACTGGCACGCAGTCTTATACGGAATGGGTGGAGCAGGACGACGGAAAATCGTTTTACTGTAAGTCGAAACCGAACGAGATGACAGGGTGGTTGGTTTATCAGCATCTGGTGTTTAATCAGGACGCATGGGAAAGGGTGAAAGCTACGGAAATTCCAGAAGTAAAACCGCGTCTGATTACGGATATGACGGCATATAATTCGCAGGCCAGAATGGTGGCGGATATGAATCTTGGTGAGGCAACCAGTCTTCGTGAAGCGGAGGAAAGCTGTGAGTTAAGACCAGAAGTTCCAGATCGTGATTACGGTGTGCACTGGGTGAAAGATCTGGTCATGGAGTGTCAGCTGGACGTGCGGACGCTGAAGACGGGAGAATTCCAAGTTGGAATGAACCGTGGTGGAAAAACATTTTGGTGTAAAGTGAATCTCGCGAATGGGGAAGTTGTGCTGGAAATTCCGGCACGTCCGGATTTCGGTGATGATGATGTGAAACAGCGTGAATATGACGAGAATAACCTGAATAAAGAAAATGCGTATATCGCGAAAGCACAGTCCGGTATGAATGGAACGGATAAGTATCATTTCCGGATGGCGAATGTGGACGATCAGGTTCATGTGTGGGTGGATGGAAAGGTTCTGAAATTTGACATGCCGACTGCGTATATTGCGGACCGTGAATTACAGATTCCGACGGTGGAAGATATGGTACGTCCGGTTCAGATTGGTTGCCGAAATTGTGAGGTAAAACTGTCGAATTTAGGATTATTCCGTGACATTTATTATATTGCGCGCGGTCGGGACAATTCACTTTTCAGTGATTTCGTGGAGAAAATGCCTGACGGAGTGGAACGAACGTATTATCCAGATTATGACTTTTTCTCGAATCCGGCGCGGTGGGAGGCGTTTTCCAATATGCGCTCGGTGGAATTTGAGTTAGAGGAAGAAGGAGAACGGAAATACTTCATGCTTGGAGATAACAGCGCGAACAGTGCTGATAGTCGGTGTTGGACATACCCGGATTATGACCCGCGGTCGAATGATTATGTAACGGAACATTATGTGCCGGAATCGCTGTTGGTCGGAGAAGCGTATTTCGTTTACTGGCCGCACACGTGGTATCCATTTGTGCCGAACGTGAAGGACATGCGGAAAATTAAGTAATTGAAGTATGGAAACGTGTTATGCGAGGCCAGATGTGAGGTGATTTCATGGCGGAAAAGACACAAGTTCCGGTAATTCGGGCAGAAAATTTGGTGAAACGTTTCGGATTCTTTCGGCCGATTACGCCGGTGGACGGAGTGTCGCTCCAGATTAATTCTGGCGAGATTGTAGCTCTTCTGGGGGGAAATGGTGCCGGAAAATCGACGACATTCGATATGCTTTCCGGTTTGACGCGGCCTTCAGGAGGAAATATCTATCAATACGACGTGGAAAAAGGGGGCTGGTTTACCATCACGAACGACCCACTGTATAAGCGTGCGAAACATGGAATCTGTTATCTACCGCAGAAGCCGAGTGTGTTCGCGAGCCTGACGACACGGCAGAATCTGCTGGGAATTATGGAAATCATGGAGAACCGTGACCTGCAGAAAAGTATGAGCGCGTATGATGAAACGCTGAAAACGCGGGAAGATTTCTGCGATGCGCTGTTACACCGTTTCGATTTGTATAAACGGCGTGATGAGAAGGTCAGTAAACTTTCGGGTGGTGAGAAGCGGCGACTGGAAATTGCGCGGTCCTTTATTCGGAAACCTCGGCTGATTCTGATGGATGAACCATACGCAGCTGTAGATATAGCGGGAATTGAGCTGTGTGGTGAGATGTTTCGGCGGGTGCGTGATATGGGTGTGTCAATTTTAATTATCGACCACCGCGTGGACGAAATACTGAAGTTGTGTGACCGGGCGATTTTCCTAGATAGTGGAAAAATCTATGCGGAAGGAAAACCGTGGGAGATCGTGCGGATTACGAAAATTCAGGATAAATTGTTACGTGACCAGACGCCACGACTGTTGGATATGTTTCCAATTCCGGAAGAAGTGAGACAGCAGCAGGTGACGAAAAGCTCCACTTCCGTGCGTGTAGATGTGTAGTGGAAGTGGATAACACCGGAATTGGATAAAACTAGTAGAAACCGAGTGAAACCGGTGGAAACTGAGAAAAATGTAGAAAATCGGCAGAAACCGGTAAATTTTGAGAGAATTGAGAAAATTTGAGAGAATCGAGAGATTTCGGAGATCATTCGGTGCGATAATTCGAGAATTTTCAGATAAAATAGAAAAGACGAGAAATTATAAAAAGGTGAAATTTTTATGTTGATTAAATCGTATCCTGTTTATGTGATTCGGATGGGCTCTGGATATGTGACGATGGCGACGCCGGACAGTCCGGAAGAGAAGCCGGAATTTGCGGTGTTGGTCTTCACGATGGAGAAACTTGCGGAAGACTTCATCGCGGCGGTGAATTTGGAGGACGCGGAGGTGCGTTTCTTACGGAATGAACGCGAATTGGGACGAGTTTTAGCCGCTCAGCCGGAAGGTGTGACGCACATCGCGATTGATACGGTTTTCAGTGATGGGCATCTCGAAACGAATTGCCTGACGCTGTATGACATGATTAAAAATCATATGAAATTGGCGCGGTCGCCGTGGGATTATCCGGTATTTTGCCTGCGTCAGTCCGACGGAAATTATGCGGCGATTGTGACGGATAAGTCGGTCGCGCTTGCGCTTTTTACGTCGAATCAGAAGGCGAAAGATTACCGTGCGCGTCTGGACCGTCCGTCGCAGTATGAGTTGTCGCGGATTGAGACGCCGACGCAGTTGCTCGATTTTCTCCGTGGACTGCCGGAAGAGATGCAGGTCGTTGCGTTTAATCCGATTGTCGACGAAGACGAGTCGCACAAGGCGGTTCAGTGTATGGAAGTGGCGAAAATTATAGAGAAATTTTTGGTTTAAGAAAAGAAAACAAAAGAAAACAAATGCAATCAA